>CAIQDO010000337.1 GCA_903870555.1 uncultured Caulobacteraceae bacterium | reverse complement strand
CTGGCCGGCGGACGATCTCACCCGCGCCGCCTACCGTCGGCGCCTCGGGGCCTACGCCCAGGACATGGAGCGCGGGACAGCCTATCCATTCCTGGTGTTTCGCCGGGGCGATAACGCCCTGATGGGCGGGGTGACGCTGTCCAACATTCGGCGGGGCGTCGCCCAGATGGGCTCGATCGGCTACTGGATCGGCCGCCCGTTCACCCGCCGGGGTCACACGCTTGACGCCGTCAACGCCGTGACGGCCTTCGCCTTCGAACGCCTGCGTCTTCATCGTGTCGAGGCGGCCTGTATTCCGACCAATGACGCCTCACGCGGCGTTCTCGCCAAGGCCGGCTTCGAGCAGGAAGGACTGGCCCGCGACTATCTGAAGATCAACGGCGTATGGCGCGACCACCTGCTGTTCGGCCTCCTGGCCCGCGGGCAAGGCTGAACCGTCAGGCGCGACCGGGGAGAGCGGACAGGTTTTCCGGGGCGACGCCGATCTTGGCCAGGGCCATCGACCACTTGTGTTCATGGTCGTCGCCGAACAGCAGGGCCTCGTCCGGATCGCAGGTCAGCCAGACATTCTCGCGGATCTCGCGCTCGAGCTGGCCGGCGTCCCAGCCGGCGTAGCCGACGGCCATGACCGCCCGCCGCGGGCGGCCAGCGTTGCGGGCGAGCACCTGCAGGATCTCTCGCGAGGCCGTCAGCATCAGGTCCCCGTCAATGGCCGCGCCGCCGGCGCCGGCCGCTGCGTCACGGGTGTGCAGCACGAAACCCCGTTCGGGCTCCACCGGCCCCCCCATCAGCACCATGCCATCGGCCGCGCCCTCCTCGGGCTCGACCCCGAGCCGACCGAGCAGGTCGGCGACCGTCAGGCCGTCCATGGGCCTGTTGACCGCCAGTCCCATGGCGTGGGCCTGGTCATGGGCGCAAAGCAGGATCACGGCCCGTTCGAAACGGGGATCCCCGATGCCGGGCATGGCCACCAGCAGTCGACCCGCCAGATAGGACTGTTCCATGGGGCTCATGCGGCCAGGATCGCGGTTGATGGCCCGCGAATCAAGCCCGTCCGCGCACCTTGACCTTGGCGATCGCGCCGGGCCCGCCTAAATGAGACGCAACAGCACCCAGGAGCGATCCCCATGACCGTCAAAATCGGCGACACCCTACCCTCGGCCACCTTCATGACCTTTGGCCCGGACGGCCCGCGGCCGATCACCAGCGATGAGCTGTTCAAGGGCAAGACCGTCGCCCTGTTCGCCCTCCCCGGCGCCTTCACCCCCACCTGCTCGGCCAAGCATGTCCCAGGCTTCAAGGCTCACGCCGCCGAGATCAAGGCCAAGGGCGTCGACACCATCGCCTGCCTGTCGGTCAACGACGTTTTCGTGATGAAGGCCTGGGGCGCGGACCAGGGCGTCGGAGACGACATCCTGATGCTCGCCGACGGCAATGGCGACTTCACCAAGGCGGTCGGACTGGAGATGGACGGCAGCAAGTTCGGCATGGGTCTGCGCTCGCAGCGCTACTCGGTCATCGTCAAGGACGGCGTCGTGTCAGAGCTCAACGTCGAGCAGGGCGGAGAGTTCAAGGTGTCGTCCGCCGAGTATCTGCTCGCCCAGCTCTGAAGCCGGCGTCTACGCGCATTGAACAAAAAAGGCCGCCCAAGAGGGCGGCCTTTTCCTTGTCGTACTGCTCGGCCGGTCAGGCGATCGCGGACCGGCCCTTGCGATCCCGCCGGGCGAAGCCACCGACGAAACCAAAACCGAGCAGCATCATCGCCCAGGTTCCCGGCTCGGGAACCGCCGACAGCGTCAGGTCGGCAACCCAGGTGCCCCAGCGCGTGGCGCCATTGCCGCCCGGATGCCCCGCCGCTGCAGTGTTGGGCTCGGCGGCGTATTCGCCGACGATCCAGAAGCTCTCCGGATTGTTCGGATCGACGGTCACCTGGGCGTAGTCGCCCCAGCGTTGCCGGCCGACCGCCAACAGCCCGTCCAAGGAACCATTGTGATAGTCGAGGGTGTCGCTGACTTTCAGCAGGACAGTGCTTGTATTGACCAGGGAGCCGTCGGCGATTGGGTTGAAGGTCTGGGCGAACAGGCTGATCGCGCCCGTGGCCAGGTCGGAGCTTG
>CAIQDO010000336.1 GCA_903870555.1 uncultured Caulobacteraceae bacterium | reverse complement strand
TGGCCGAGGTCTGTTCGACCATGGCCTGCCACGGCTCGGTCCGCGCCGGTCGCCGGCTGAACGCCGCCGAGATGAACGCCCTGCTTCGCGAGATGGAGGCCACCCCCCACTCGGGCCAGTGCAACCACGGCCGACCGACCTATGTCGAACTCAAGCTGGCCGATATCGAGCGGCTGTTCGGTCGGCGCTGACTCAGGCGGCGGTCGCGACGCCGAGGAACGTCACACGGGCGGCGCCCCAGACTCGAGAGTCGTGGATCGTGTATCCCGGGGCCGCCAGTGTCGGCTCGCTCTCGCCGCGTTCGACCACCACCAGCGCGTCTGGCGTCAGCCAGCCGCCAGCCAGCAGCGCCGCCAGCGCCGGTTCGATCAGGCCGCGGGCATAGGGCGGGTCGAGAAACGCCAGATCGAACGGGGCCTCGCCCGCGCCCAGTGGCGACAACCGCGTGGCGTCGTTGCGGCGCACGGCGCCACGGTCCCCCAGCCGCAGGGCGGCGAGGTTGTCGCCGATCGCCGCCGCCGCCGCCGGGTCGCTGTCGACGAACAGGCAGAACGCCGCGCCGCGGGACAGGGCCTCCAGCCCCAGGGCTCCCGAGCCCGCGAACAGGTCCAGCGTCCTGGCCTCGTCCGGACCCGGGCTCCAGGCGGCGTGTTCGAGAACGTTGAACAGCGCCTGCCGGGTCCGGTCCGCCGTCGGCCGGGTCGACTGTCCCTTCGGCGCCACAAGCGGGCGCCCTCGGTATTCGCCAGCGACGATTCTCATGGATTGTCCTTTGGATTTGCGCGCGCTTGGCGGAAGATTAGCGTCGGAGGATTAGTGGAGTCTCGATGATCGCGACCGGAGTCTGGGCTGGGTTGGCGGAGTCGGTGTTCGTGGGCGGGGTCGGCGAGCGTGAGCGCGATCCGGCCCGCCTGACCATGACCCTCATCGGCGGTGTCGCGCTCGGCGCGATCGCCGCGACCTGCGGCATGATCCTGGTGATGGTCGCCTACGCCCTGTTCCTGGGCGAGGGCGCCCGCGGTCTTGAGGGCCTCGGCGACGCCGGCAAGGCTCTGAGCGACGCCCGTCTCAACTCCCCGGTCCTCACCGTGATGCGCCTGATCACCGCCACCGCCGTCGACGGCGTGTTCCTGGTGGTGTTCGTCGCTTTCGCCGCCGCCCTGGCCCGGCAGCCCCTGCATGTCTACGTCACGGCCGCGGCGCAGATTCGCTGGCGGCTGCTCGCGGCCGGCCTGCTGCTTTCGGCGGCGGCCATGGCGCCGGTGGTGGTGGCCGATCGCCTGCTCGCCGGCGGCGGCGCGACGGCGCTGCCGGTGCTGGCGGTGTCGTCCGGGGCGGGCGAACGGCTGGCCTATGTCGCCTCCAGCCTGCTGCTTCTGCCCGCCGCCGCGGCGGAAGAGCTGTTCTTCCGCGGCTGGCTGTTGCGTCAAGCCTCGGCCTTCCTTCGCCGGCCGGCGATCCTGATCGCCGCCACCGCCCTGACCTTCTCGACGCTCCACTTCGACTTCAATCCCGACGCCTTCCTCACCCGGGCCCTGATGGGGGCCGGCTTCGCCTACATGACGCTGCGGCTCGGCGGCATCGAGTTCTCCACCGGCGCCCACGCGGTCAACAATATCGTGATCGTGCTGTTCGTTCAGCCGCTGGCCTTCGACGCCGGCGCGGCGAGCGACATGTCGGCGCTGTCCCTCGCCGAAGACGCGGCCCTGATCGGCGGCTATGTCCTGATCACCGAACTGGTGGCCCGGCTGCCGGCCTTGCGCCGCCTGGCCGGGGTGCGCCTCGACGAGGTCAGCGGCGGCGGCGGCGTCACCGCGCCCGTTTCCTGAAATCAGGCTCAATCCGACGGTGCTTGGCCCCTCCACCCCTTCGGGGTCCCCCTCCCCCGTTTCACGGTGGAGGATAACACATTGAATTTCTTAATCGTCCCCCGCTTGCGGGGGAGGGGGACCGCCGAAGGCGGTGGAGGGGGTGCTGCGTCCCTCCGTCCCGCGCTCAAGACGACCGACTCAGGCCTTCGGTCGGGGCTTGCGCGGCGGTCGTGACCGCGGCCCCGGCTTGGCCGCGGTGAGCGCCTCGGGCTTGCGCGCCTTGGGGATCTTGGTGATGCCGCCAGGCGCGATTTTCTTCGGCCGCGCCCAGCCGGGCTTGTAGACCTTCGCCGCCGGGGTCTCGCCGGCGGCCCGGGCTGCTGCTGCGGCGGACTTCGCCGTCGGCGTCCGGCGGCTCAGCCCGCCCGTGGACTTGAAGGTCGCCCTGTCTCCGGTGGGCATGTTGGCTGGCGCCACCAGTCCGGCCAGCTGCTCGCGGATCACCCGCGGGCCGATTTCCTCGACCGCCCCGATCTCCAGCGTGCCCAGGGCGAAGGGGCCATAGGCCAGGCGGATCAGGCGGTTGACGGTCAGGCCGAGCGCCTCAAGCACCCGCCGGATCTCCCGGTTCTTGCCCTCGACCAGGGTCAGGGTGATCCACAGGTTGGCGCCGGTGGGGCCGTCCTTGGCCTTGTCGATCTTGGCGTCGATAGCGCCGTAGTGGACGCCTTCGACCGTGATGCCGTTCTGCAGGGTGTCGAGCCGGGCCTGATCGATCCGGCCCCAGGCCCGCGCCCGGTAGCGCCGCGGCCAGCCGCTTGACGGCAGTTCCAACGCCCGCGACAGGCCGCCATCGTTGGTCAGCAGCAGCAGACCCTCGGAGTTGAGGTCGAGCCGGCCCACCGAGATCACCCGCGGCAGGCCCGGCGGCAGGGCGTCGAACACCGTCGGCCGGCCCTTGGGATCGTTATGGCTGGTCACCAGGCCGGAGGGCTTGTGATAGCGGAACAGACGGGTCGGTTCGGCGGCGGCGATGGCGCGGCCCTCGACGGTCAGCCGGTCGCCGGCGCCGATGGTCACCGCAGGGGTGTCCAGCACCTGGCCGTTCAGCGCGACCTTGCCCTCGGCGATCAGCCGTTCGACCTCGCGGCGCGAGGCCACGCCGGCGCGGGCCAGCACCTTGGCGACGCGTTCGGGGCCGGCCGGGACGATCGGGGGGGAGGCGACGGGCCTGGGCGCGACGGCGGGTTTCGGCGCCGGCGGGGCGGCTGTGCTGGTCTTTGGGCGAGACCCTTTGGACGCGGCGCCTTGACCGGGACGCCCGGGCTCTCTTCGATGTTTCTGATGACCGACCATGATCTACCCACCATGCGCATCGCCCTGGCCGAGGCGCAAGCCGCCGCCGATCGCGGCGAGACGCCGGTCGGGGCGGTGATTCTCGATCCGGCCACCGGTGTGGTTATCGCCCGGGCGGCCAACGGTCCGATCGGAACCAGCGATCCGACCGCCCACGCCGAGATCCTGGCCCTGCGCGCCGCCGGCGCGGCTCTGGGCAACTACCGCCTCACAGGCCTGACCCTGGTGGTAACCCTCGAGCCCTGCGCCATGTGCGCCGGCGCCATCAGCCACGCCCGCATCGGCCGCCTGCTGTTCGGCGCGCCTGACGCCAAGGGCGGCGCGGTGATTCACGGTCCGCGGTTCTTCGACCAGTCGACGTGCCACTGGCGCCCCGAGGTCGAGGGAGGCCTGCTGGCCGACGAAAGCGCCGCCCTGCTGCGGGGGTTCTTCCGCGCGCGGCGCAGACCGCGGGTCTGACCGGCCTCGGTCCGACGTTCCGCGCCTCTTGCCGTCGACCGTTCCCGGTCGGATGATGCGTTGAGGGACGCCGGTTCACGAGCGTCCGGCAGGGAGATGGAACATGGGATTGCTCGATGGGAAGGTCGCCATCGTCACCGGCGCCGGCAACGGCCTGGGCGAGGCCTACGCAAAGCTGTTCGCGCGCGAGGGCGCGGCGGTGGTGGTCAATGATCTGGGCGGCGCCCGGGACGGCACCGGGGCCGACGAGTCGGCGGCGCAAAAGGTGGTGAACGCCATCGGCGCCGCAGGCGGCCGGGCGGTGGCGAACGGCGACGACGTGTCCAGCGTCGCGGGCGGGGAGAATATTCTCAAGACCGCCCTGGACGCCTTCGGCCGGGTGGACATCCTGGTCAGCAACGCCGGCATCCTGCGGGACAAGACCTTCGCCAACATTTCCGAGGCGGACTGGGACGCGGTGATCAAGGTGCACCTCAAGGGCGCCTATTGCGTCACCCTGCCGGTCTGGAAGTGGATGCGCGACAATGCGGTCAAGGGCGTGATCCTCCAGACCTCCTCCACCTCCGGCCTGTTCGGCAACTTCGGCCAGGCCAACTATGGGGCGGCGAAGGCCGCGCTATATGGTCTGGTCCGGGTTCTCTCCATCGAGGGCCGAAAATACGGCATCCGCGTCTGGGGCCTGGCGCCGGGCGCCTACACCCGCCTGACCAGTGACCTGCCGGGCCTGCGCGACCGCGAGCCCGATCCCCTGTCCCTGCCAGACCAGATCGCGCAGGGCGTGCTCTATATGGTCAGCGACCTGTCGGGCGACCGCACCGGGATCATGATGGGGGTTTCCCAGCGGGGCGTGCGGGAGATGCGTATCCAGCAGACGGCGGGCTTCACCCCCACGGGGCCGTGGACAGCCCGGGATCTGGCCAGCCATGCCGACGCCCTGTTCTTTCCGGAGGACTCGCGCACCGCGGTGGGCTGAAAAGGGGTAATTAGTACTTACAGTTTACCCTTTGACGGGTGAGCTACACAGGGTATATTTCCTTCGTCCCGAAGGAGGAACGCCATGTCGAAGTATGAACCCCTGCAGCAGCATCTGATGGGCCAACGGGGC
>CAIQDO010000335.1 GCA_903870555.1 uncultured Caulobacteraceae bacterium | reverse complement strand
TGCAGGCCCAGGGCTATACCGCCGTGGCGATGATGGCCGGGGCCATCGCCGGGCTGCTGGCGCAGTGGGGCCTGATCCGGATGTTCCGCATGGCGCCACGTGACCTGCTGCGCTGGGGCGCCGGCCTGGCGGCCCTGGCCAATCTGATCGTCGCCTTCGCCCCCACCTACTCGGGGGTGGTGCTGGGCTACGCCCTGTCCAGCCTCGGCTACGGCTTCTGCCGTCCGGGGTTCACCGCCGGTTCGTCCCTTGCCGTCAGCCAGGGCGAGCAGGCCCGGGCCGCGGGCGCGATCGCGGCGGTCAACGGCGTCAATGTCGTGGTGGCGCCGCTGTTCGTCCTTCTCTACGGCGCCTGGCGCCCGGCCCCGTTCCTGGTCAATGCGGTGATCCTGGCGGGACTGCTGTTGTTCGCCCTGTTCAACGGCGTGTTGACCCGCGCGGGGGCCGAACCCACCACCGAGGACGAGACGGCCCAGTCCAGCCTGGACCGTAGTCAGGAAGGCGTCAGCGTCTGAGGCGTCGGCGGCGCTCGCAGGCTCGCTTTCAGCCGCGCCACCATGTCCGCTGAAAGATAGCCGTCGGCGGGTATGGCCTGAGATTTCTGCCAGGCTCGCAGCGCCTGCCGTGTGCCAAGGCCAATCACGCCGTCGGCCTGTCCCGGGTTGTAGCCGAGGCTGGCCAGGGCGGTCTGGGCGGCCAGGCGATCGTCGAGCGACAGAGGTGTCTCATGCGGCCAGGCCCGGACGAGGGGCGGGGCGCCGGCGAAGGCGTCCGCCAGCAGACCCACCGCGAGGGCGTAGGCCAGGGCGTTGTTGTACCTGCGGATGACGAAGTGGTTGGGCAGGGCGAGAAAGGCGGGACCCGCCGCCCCGCTGGGCAGCAACAGGATACATTTCGCCGCCGCGTCGGCCTCGCTCCAGGCCGCCCCGTCGGCTCTCTGCGCGCCCTTGCCGGCCCACCAATAGGGGACCTCCGACGGTCCCTCCGACAGGCCGTAATCGAATCCCGCCGGCAGGATCACTTCCCGCGCCCAGTCCTCGTCCCGTCGCCAGCCGTCCTTGGCCAGCAGATTGGCCGCCGACGCCAGGGCGTCCGGGGCCGAACCCCAGATGTCGCGTTTGCCGTCGCCATCTCCGTCCGCCGCCGAGGACAGGTAGGTCGAGGGCAGCATCTGAGTCTGGCCCATCGCCCCGGCCCAGGATCCCTTCAGCCGCTCGCGCGGTGCGTCGCCGTCGGCCAGAATCTTCAGGGCGGCCATCAGTTCGCTTTCCGCCCAGGTCCGGCGACGACCAAGGGCCGCGAGGGTGGCCAGGCAGCGGATGATGTCCATGCCGCCCTGCTGGACGCCGAACTTGCTCTCCATCGCCCAGATGGCGATCAGGATCTCCCGGGGCACGCCCCAGACCTGTTCGATGGTCTCCAGTTCCGGAATCGCGGCGCGCTTCTCGCGGCCGATGCGGATGCGCTCGTCGTTGACCGCGCCGCGCAGGTAGTCGCTTACAGGCCGGGCGAACTCGGGCTGTTTGGTGTCCAGGGCCAGCACCCGCGGGTCGGGCGACAGGGCGGAAAGAGCGCTATCGAGGACAGTGCGCGGAGTCCCGGCGGCGAGGGCGTGGGCGTAGAAACCGTTAAGCCAGTCGATGAAATAGGGCTCGCCGCTGGCGCCGAGCAACTCCGCCGGTGTCGGGGCGGCCGGGGCCTGGGCCGTGGCGGAGCGGGCGAGGCCGGCGACGGCGAACGCAAGAAAATGGCGGCGGTCCATCGGAACAGGGTAGGGGACCGGGCCTTGTCCCTCCAGCGAAATAGCCGCGTGCGGCGATCACGATGATCGGCGTCATGGTGAAGCTGTCGCGCGCCGAATCACCGCGCTAAAGAAAAGGCATGACCCTGACCGCTCCCGCCAAGCCGATCATCGCCCTGACCCTGTCCCTGGCCGGCAAGCGGGAGGTTGCGGCCGATGCGCTCGATGACCTCAAGGCGACGCTGACGACGGCGTTCGGCGCCATCGGCGCCCGACTCGCCGAACTTGGTCCCGCTGGTCCGGCGGCGCCGGTGCTGGCGGCGCGGTTCACGCTCGACACCCCGCCGCGGCTGACCCTGATCACCGGGCTGGCCGCTGGCGCCGACCAGCTTGCCCAAGGTCTGTTTCTCGCCGGGCGGCCGGACCGCGGCGCGCTCGAGGGCGTGGTCGGCGCGGTCTTGCCCTGCAGCCGCGAGGCCTTCTCTCGCAACAGTCCGGTGGCCGACCCCGCCGCCTTCGCCCAGGCCGCGGCGGCCTGCGATTTCATCATCGAGCTGGACGGCCGAATGCCGCCGCCGGCGCGGGTTAACGGCGCCGGTCAGACACCGGAGAGCCGGCAAGTTCGACGGGAACGGGCCGACGCCTTCGCGGCCCAGGCCGAACTGCTGCTGCGCAACGGCGATATCCTGGTGGCGATCGACGACCCGGACGACGATGGCCGCATCGGGGGAACCCGCCAGACCATCGGGCGGGCGCTCGACCAGGGGCTGCCGGTCATCCTGCATCGTCTGGGGGTGAGCGGTTTGGCGATTCTCCGCGCCCGGGCCGATCTCGACGATCCGGAACCCCTCGGCGGCGCCGCCGCGCGGGATGGTCTGAGGGCGCTGGTCGATGAGCTGATCGGCGTCGATGATCCGCTCGCTGACGGAGAGGGCGAGGACGACTATGCCAATGGCCTTCTCGGCGAGGTCTTCGCCGCCGCGCCGCCGCGACCCGGCTCGCTCAACCGGCTCTGGTCGCGGTTCGAGGACCTGTTCAAGGTTCGCGCCGTGTCCGCTCGTGACGCCGCGCCGCCGCCCTACCGGCCTTTCCGCGAGCGGGCGAGTGAACTGAGCGCCTACTACGCGGGTCTGTACCGCGGGTCGTTCCTGCTCGGCTACATCCTGGCCGTCGGCGCGGTCGCCATGGCCGTGCTGTCGCTGGCGATCCTGCTGCTGGCGGGGGCGGCCGGCTGGCCGACGCCGGTCGTCGAGGGGATTCTGCTGACCCTCGGCGGGCTGAAGTTCGCCGCCGTCTTTGCCATCGCCCGGCTGGCGGAGCGGGCCAAGCACCTGCGCCTCGCCCACCGGGCGGCGGACTTTCGCTATCTCTCCGAACGCCTGCGAGCGATGATCTTCCTGCCCCACGCCGGCAGCCTTCGGACGACCGTCAACGGGGCCTTGCCCTACACCACCCGGGTGACCGCTCAGGGGGTGATCGACCGCCTGTTCCTGTCGGTCCTCAGGCAGGTATCGCCGCGCGACGGTCTGCCCGGCGCCATCGACGGCTCCGTCATCCGGCCCGATGCGGCCGAAGCCCTGGCGAGAATCCGCGGCGGCTGGCTGGAAGGCCAGCTTCGCTACCACAAGGCCAACCACTTGACGCACCACGCGATGAAATCCTGGCTCGACACCATCGCCCGACGACTGAACACGGCCGTTGTGGTGATCGTCGCTGTCGACATCGGCCTGATCCTGATCTCCCTGTCGGGCCTCGCGCCCGAGATGGTCGAAGAGGGGCTGCACAATTGGGCGGCCCCGGTCCTGATCGCGGTCGCGGCGATCCTGCCGGCGGCCGTCGCCAGCCTCAACGGCGTGCGGTTCCAGTCGGAGGCGTCGCGACTGGCGGATCGCTCGCAGCAAATGGCTGTCAGCCTTTCTCAACTGGCGGTGCGATCGCTGGCGCCCGGTCGCCGGCCGACGACCCTGATCGACGCCATGCGCCTGGGCGACGACGTCGCCAAGCTGACCATCGACGAGGTCGCCGAGTGGTCGGCCCTCTATGGCAAGGATTTCGTGGAGATGTAGGGGCTGTGTCGTGAGGCCCCAGCGAGATTGACTCCGTCGCCGCCTCTCCCTATACGACCGCGCTCCGCAATCGCCGCCTTGGACGACCCCGCCATGAAAGTCAGAAGTTCGCTCAAGACGCTTAAGACGCGCCACCGCGACTGCAAGCTCGTCCGCCGCAAGGGCCGGATGTACGTCATCAACAAGACCAACCCGCGCTACAAGGCCCGCCAGGGCTGATTTGACCCCGGCGTCGGTTTGCGGACGAGGACGTCCGCGAACCTGAACGGCGATGGGTCCGCGGACGTCCTCGTTCGCAAGGCTGGGCCTCAGCCCCTCGCCAGCCTCAGGAATTCCTGGCGGGTTCGCGCGTCGTCGCGGATCACGCCGATCAGATGGCTCGTGGTCAGGCTCGATCCCGGGGTGTTCACGCCCCGCAGGGTCATGCAGCTGTGCTCGGCCTCAATCACCACCCCCACGCCCTTGGGTTGAAGCACGTCCTGGATCGCCGCGGCGATCTCGGCGGTGAGTTTCTCCTGGATCTGCAGCCGCCGGGCGAATCCGTGGACCACCCGAGCCAGCTTCGATATCCCCACCACCCGATTGGTCGGCAGGTAGCCGACATGGGCGTGGCCGATCACCGGCAGCATGTGATGTTCGCAGAAGCTGATCACCGGAATGTCGCGCAACACCACCAGTTCGTCATAGCCGCCGACCTCCTCGAACGTGCGTTCCATGTAGGCGCGAGGTTCGGTTTCATAGCCGGCGAACAGCTCGCGATAGGAACGCGCAACCCGCGCCGGCGTGTCCAGCAGGCCTTCCCGGTCCGGATCGTCGCCGGCCCATTCGATCAGGGTGCGCACGGCGGCTTCGGCTTCGCTTTGGGTGACGGTTCGACGGGTCAAGCAACTCTCCTGGGGCGTCTTCCTGGGTGCGACTTTCGGAGTCTTCTGTGGACAAGGCCGGCTGGGCCATGACTCTGACGCCCCTAAACCTTAGGGTGGCCGACCCCACCTTTCAATGCGAGGACAGGCTCATGGCCGACGGCGCCGCGGACATCGACATCATCAACGCCACCGCCCAGGGCAAGCTGAAGAGCCTGATCGAGCGCATCGAACGCCTGGAAGAAGACAAGAAGGCGGTCTCGACCGACCTGAAGGAAGTCTACGGCGAGGCCAAGGGCGAGGGCTTCGACGTCAAGATCATCCGCAAGGTCGTCAAGCTGCGGGCCACAGACAAGGCCAAGCGCCAAGAAGAAGAAGCCTTGATCGACCTCTACATCACGGCCATTGGAGGTCTGTGAAGCGAACCACGCCCGATCCAAGGGCTCAGGCCCAACGGGCGGCTCTGAACGCCCTCAAGCGCGCCCGGCGGACCGCCGATCGCGCGGGGGTGGACCTTTCCGATTGGGAAGGCGAGTTCCTCGGCTCCGTCGAAGATCGACTGAAAACCTACGGCCGCGCCTTCGCCGACCCTGAAAAAGGCGGCGCCGGCGCCGCCCTGTCGGTGATGCAGACCGTCAAGCTCAAGGAAATCTCCGCCAAGGCCAAGGGCGAGGCGCCGAAGTCGCGTTTCGCGGGCCGCGGCCGCCGCCCGCGCCGGGGCGCCACGCCGTCCGACGCCTCTGGAGACGAATGACATGAACGCTCCGACCGACCTTGCCGGCTTGCCGCTATGGGATCTGAACGATCTCTACGCCGGCCCCGACGACCCGCGCATCGAGACCGACCTTGAGGCGGCCCGGCGGGCCAATGCCGATCTTGTCGCCCTGAAGGACCAGTTCCTGGCGGCCAGGGCCGCGCCGGCCCGGCTCGGCGCGCTGATCGACCAGGGAATCGGTTTCTACGAGGCCGCCGTCAACGCCCTGTGGAGCGTCGGCGCCTACGCCGGCCTGGCCGCCTCGACCAGCCGCGACGATCCCAAGTGGCCACTGTTCGAAGCGGACATCCGGGCGCGATCGGCGGCTATCGGCGCCGAGAGTCTGTTCTTCACCCTTGAACTCAACGCTCTCGAGGACGGCGAGATCGAGGCCGCTTTGAAGGCCCATCCCGCCGCCGCCCGCTGGCGGCCCTGGCTGCGCCGCGTGCGCCTGTCTCGCCCCCACGAGCTCAGCCCTGATCTCGAACGGATCCTGGTCGACCGCGCCCCCGCCGTCGCCAACTGGGTGCGCCTCTATGACGACACCCTCGCCAGGCTGTCGGCCCGGGTCGGGGCCGAGCGCCTCAACCTGTCCCAGGCCCTCAACCGCCTCAGCGATCCGGCCCCCGAGCGGCGGCGCGCGGCGGCCAAGGGCCTGAGCAAGGCGCTGGGCGAACGCCAGGAGGTGCTGGCCCTGTGCTTCAACACCCTGGCGGCGGAAAAGCAGGTCGAGGACCGCTGGCGGCGCTACGAGCGGCCGGTCTCGGGCCGCAACATCGCCAATGAGGTCGATGACGCGGCGGTCGAGGCTCTCGAATCGGCGGTGGTCGACGCCTACCCCCGCATCAGCCACCGCTATTACCGGCTGAAGGCCCGGGCGATGGGCAAGACCCGGCTCGATCACTGGGACCGCAATGCGCCCCTGACCACCGCCGCCCCCCGCGCCTACAGCTGGGACGAGGCCAAGGCCATGGTGCTGGAG
>CAIQDO010000334.1 GCA_903870555.1 uncultured Caulobacteraceae bacterium | reverse complement strand
CTGGTGGTGATCCTGGCCGGCTACGCCGACAGGATGGCGAAGTTCTTCGAGAGCAATCCCGGCTTCCGCTCGCGCATCACCCACCACATCGACTTTCCCGACTATGGCGACGACGAACTGATGGTGATCGCCGACAAGATGCTGGAGCAGCAGAATTTCCGGTTCGACGACGCCGCTCGCGCCGCCTTCGCCGAATACATCCCGCTGCGCCGCCAGCAACCCCACTTCGCCAACGCCCGGTCGATCCGCAACGCCCTGGACCGGATGCGGCTGCGGCTGGCGCACCGGATCTTCACCGCCGCGCCGCTGGTGTCCCGCGACGACCTGATGACCATCCGCGAGGCTGACGTCCGGGCGAGCCGGGTCTATAGCGGGGGCCTTCCGGGGTCGGTCGACGTCAACTCCGGGTCCGCGGCCTGAAAGGACAGAACGTGAGCGCCAATCCCCTGATGATATCCCCCTCGATCCTGGCCGCCGACTTCGCGCGACTCGGCGAGGAAGTGCGCGACGTGGTCGCGGCCGGCGCCGACTGGATTCACGTCGACGTGATGGACGGCCATTTCGTGCCCAACATCACCATCGGCCCGGACGTGCTCAAGGCGATCCGTCCGTATACGGAAAAGGTCATGGACGTTCACCTGATGATCTCGCCCACCGACCTGTACCTCGAAGCCTTCGCCAAGGCTGGCGCCGATGTGATCACAGCCCATGTCGAGTCCGGCCCCCACATCCACCGCACGCTGCAGACCATTCGCGCCCTGGGCAAGCAGGTCGGCGTCACCCTTAATCCCGGCACCCATGTCTCAGCCCTGGCCCCGGTGATCGGCATGGTCGACATGGTGCTGGTGATGTCGGTCAACCCCGGCTTCGGCGGCCAGGCCTTCATTCCCCTCGCCGTGGAACGGGTCCGCGCCGTCCGCCAGATGGCCGGCGACCGGCCGATCCGCATAGAGGTGGACGGCGGAGTCACCTCCGCCAACGCCGGCGCCCTGCGCGAGGCCGGCGCCGACACCCTGGTGGCAGGCTCGGCCGTGTTCAAGGGCGGCAAGGACGCCTACGCCATCAACATCGCCGCCATCCGTGACGCCGCGGGCTAAGGCGACTCCCTCCGTGATCGACCAGCTCGACGCCCTGATCTTCGACGTCGACGGCACCCTGGCCGAGACCGAGGAAGCCCATCGCCTGGCCTTCAACGAGGCCTTCGCGGAGGCGGGGCTCGACTGGGACTGGACGCCGGACCTCTATCGCGAATTGCTCAAGGTCACCGGTGGCAAGGAGCGGATCGCCTGGTTCCTGGCCTACCCGCCGGGTAATCTCCTGGAGGGGCTAGACGCGGACATCGATCTGTTCATTCGACGCCTGCACGGGCGCAAGACGGAACTCTATGCCAGCCGGGTGGCGGCCGGGGCGGTGGCGCTGCGGCCGGGGATCGAGCCCCTGATCCGCGAGGCCCGCCGCCGCCGGATTCAACTGGCCATAGCCACAACCACCAGCCGGCCCAATGTCGAGGCCCTGATCGGCGCGGCCCTAGGCCGCGAGATCCTGGGCTGGTTCGACGCCGTGGCCTGCGGCGACATGGCCGCCCTCAAGAAGCCGGCGCCCGACGTCTACGATCTGGCCCTGGCGGCCCTGGGCGTCCCCGCCGCGCGGGCGGTGGCCATCGAGGATTCCTGGAACGGGGTCCGCGCCGCCAAGGCCGCCGGCCTCACCGTCATCGCCACGCCGAGTCTCTACAGCGCCAACGACGACTTTACCGAAGCCGACCTGGTGTGCGAGCCCCATCAGATCGCCCTCCGGCTCGGCTGGAGCTGAACCGGTCCCGGTTGCAAACGGCGTGCCGGCCGGTATTCACAGCCCCCGAGCCCCGACGAACAGGGGCGACCGCGCCAGGACCCGTGATGACCGCTCCAACCTTCGACCTCTCCGGCCGCACCGCCCTGATCACCGGCGCCTCCTCAGGCCTCGGCGCCCGCATGGCCCGGGTGTTGGCGGCCAGCGGCGCGAAGGTGGTCCTGGCGGCTCGGCGGCTTGACCGACTGACCGGCCTGGCCGCGGAGATCAACGCCGCGGGCGGGGGCGAAGCCTTTCCGGTGGTGATGGACGTCACTGACGAGGCCTCGATCATCGCCGGTTTCGACGCGGGCGAGGCGGCGCTGGGGCCGATCAACACCGTCTTCGCCAACGCCGGCATGAACAACCGCGCCCTGGCCGTCGAGATCACCGACGCGGCCTGGGACGAGGTGATGGCGATCAACGTCCGCGGGGTGTTCCTCACCGCCCGGGAGGGCGCCCGGCGGATGATGGCGGCCGGATCGAAGGAAAAGGGCAACGGCCGGATCATCCTGGTCTCGTCGATCGGCGCCCAGAAGGTGCTGCCAGGCCTGACCGCCTACTGCACCTCCAAGGCGGCGGTGTTGATGATGGGCAAGTCCCTGGCCCGCGAGTGGGCCAACCGCGGAATCAACGTCAACACCATCTGCCCGGGCTATGTGGAGACCGAGCTCAACAGCGAATGGTTCGGCGAGGAGGGCGGCAAGAAGCAGGTCGCCGGCTTCCCCCGCCGCCGGCTGATGGTCGAGGAGGACCTCGACGCCATGACCCTCTATCTGGCGTCGGACGCCTCGCGGGCGATCACCGGCTCGGTGTTCACCCTGGACGACGGCCAGACGCTGTAGGACGCCAACTCGGGCGTTCCGGGAGGAAGCGGCGGCGCGCCTTGACCAGACGGAGCGCCTCAGTCACCGAATCCATAGCGCCGGACCGTGATCCCGGCCGCCTCGAGTCTTTCGGCGAAGTCGATCGCCGCATCGGTTTTGTCCGGCCTCCAGGTGTAGGTAAGCTCCACCTTGTCCGGGTCACCCAGGACGCGGTGCAGCCCGAAGAGCTCGCCCTTGTATTCCAGGATCCGGGAGATGTGGTTGCGCTTGGAGATCTCATTGAAAGCGATCTTCGCCACGGACACCGCCACGCCGGCCACGGGATTGCTCACGTGCGGGGTATGTCCAATGTGCTCGGGCGTGGACGACTTCACCACCAGGTGGAACGCGGCGCCCTCGTCGCGGATAAGCCCGACCTTATCCGGCAACCGGACTATGCGGTGATTGGTGATCACCAGATCGTCGACGCGGGCGATGATCCTCTCGTCCTCGAATGGGCGGTAGAGCACACCCAACAGCACCAGAATGTCGGCCCCCAACGCCGCGAGTTCGCGGGTCAGGACGTTGGCGTCCGCTGGCTTGAGAACCCGGCGAATCCGTGTCTCGTCGATAGTCCGGGCCGGGTCCTTAAGGCCCGCCAGATAGTCTTCCAGCACCATGCGCTCGAGGGTGCTGGTGAGGTTATAGGACGAGGCCTGCTGGAAGATGGCCAGGGTCTTGCCGCGGACCTCGAAGGCCGTCCGCGCCACGGTTAGGTCCGAGAACTCGGCCAGCGACAGCCGACCCGGCTGAGCCTTGAACATTCCCCAGCCGCCGTAGACCGCCTTGTCGGTGATTAGCAGGCCGAACTTGCCCTTCCCCCAACTCGTGGTGTCGTAGAGCATCAGCGGCCGTTCCGAGGCGGGATCGTAGGGCGCCCACCTTGAGCGCGCGCCGGCCAGACGCTCCAATGTCTCGGGGTGACGGATCTCCCCCACGCAGGGGAAGATCTGCTTGAAAGGCCAGCCGGTGTCACCACCGCGTAGCACCGTCCAGTAGCGGTCGCTGTAGTCCGGGATCGAGAGCAAGGCTAAAGTCTCCTGCAAGGTCGTTGAAACGCCGGCCCGCCCCACTCTGAACGGCCTTCGGTCGCAACCGCGCCAAGGGACCTCAGGCGCTCAAGTCGCCGCGAATTCCGGCTCGGCTCGCCCGCCGGAATGGCTGGCGGAACCCCATTCGACGAACCCAAGAAAGCTGTACAGTATCTACATGCACGGCGTGCGTTTGTCGCCGCCGTGCCCGGAGAGTCGTGTCGTCTTCGTTCGGCGAAGCCTGCCGTCCATGTGTTCAGGTCCGCGTTCTCCAAGTCCGCCTGGCAGCGGCCATGGTGATCAACGAGGATCGAGAGTGTCGCCCATTGGCGACATGTGGAGAGGCTCGATGCCGATCGGAGCGAATGCCGCCATCGAGGCCATGGCTGATCGGCTCGCTAGGTTGCGGAGGCTGACCGCACGGCCTTTCTCCATGACCATCCTGGGCCTGCCGCGCTGGGGCCGGCCCAGGATGGTCCTCGACAGCTCGGCCGTCATCGCCGTCCTGTTCGATGAGACGGAAGTCCAGGCCTTTCTCTCCCGAATCGCGGCCAGCGACGCCTGCAGACTCTCGGCCGCAAGTCTGGTCGAAGTCGGCATTGTCCTGCGGCGGGATGGCGTGGCGCGTCGAAGGGAGGCGTTTGACGAGATGTTGAACCTCTTCTCCATCGCCACCGAACCGGTGACCAAAGCGCAATCCTGTCTCGCCCTTGTGAAGCGGACCGGGGAACCGCTGGCGCCTCAATACGTCGCCCGGACCGTCACGCCGAACGTTCGCGGATCACCCGGCGTGCCGACGATCAGGCCGGAATTGCCGGACTGGACGGTGACGTTCTGCAGAAAGTGGGTGTCGAACAGGTTCCTGGCCCACACCGACACCTCCCACCGGCTGCCGGCGCGGAAGCCGACGCTGGCGTTGACCAGGCTGTAGCCGCCGATGACGGTGTATTTCGAATCCGTCGGATCGCCGTAGATCTTGCTCCTGACGGTTGCCTCGACATGGGCGTAGCCCTCGCCCCAAAGGACGCTGATCGCCAGGGGATGCTTGTACTCGCCGCCGATGGACATTACCCAGCGGGGCGTCCCCGGCAGGCCCCGGCCGCTCAGGTCACAGACCGTGGTGCTGTTTGCGATCAGCTCCAGGGGACAGGGTCCGTTCTTGTAGGAGGCGTATTTGGCGTCGGTCCAGGTTGACGACAGGTGCGCCGACAGGTTGGAGCTGAGGATCACGTCGCTGTCGAGTTCCACGCCGCGCGAGCGGACCTCGGCGATATTGGCCAGATAGCCGCGCAGGGCGCCGGGGCCGGTGTCGACGACGTTTGTCTGGAAGTCGTTCACCGTGGTGTCGAACAGGTCGAGGTTGAGCAGCAGCCGATTGCCGATCAGGCGCGATTTCACGCCGGCCTCGAAGGTGGTGTTCCGCTCGGGCCGGATCACCGCCGCCGACAGGGCCGGCTGGTTGGACGCGTCCAGCGGCAGGCCGGACATGTTCAGTCCGCCCGACTTGCTGGTCCGCGCATAGGAGCCGTAGGCCATTACCGTATCGGTCAGGTCGTAGGCCGCCAGGATGCGGCCGGAAAGGCTACCGTTCGTGTCGCGCGCCGTGTAGGCCTGAGGGCGCAGGATCGACAACTGGCTGTTGAGCAGGGCGCCCGTGACCGCCAGTCCGCCGTACACGGTCGAGGCGTATTCGCCATTCTTGTTTTCCTGGGTGTAGCGCAGGCCGCCGGTGAGGTTGAAACGCGGGGCGACGCGCCAGGTGACCTCGCCAAACGCCGCATAGCTGCTGCTGTTGAAGCGGGTGTGGCCGTCCGTGCCGTAGCCATTGAGCAGACCCGCCGGAAAGGCCGGCGCGGGACCCAGCAGCCAGTAGGTGGCCAGCGGCCCATATTGGGTGATCGGCTCACCTTTGATCACCTGGTTGAAAGCGTAGAGGCCGGCGACATATTCCAGGGCGCGGCGGCCGTTGGAGGCGATCCGCAGTTCCTGGCTATATTGGTCCTGCCGCGAGGGGATGTGCTGCAGGGTCTGGATCGACAGGCGCGTGTAGTCCCGGTCGTTGGCCGCGTCCCAGTCCCAGAACCGCCAGGCGGTGACCGAGGTGATCGTTGCCGCGCCGAGGTTCCATTCGGCGATCCCGGACACACCGCCCTCGTCCGTATTGGCCTTCACCGGCGCGTCGATGTCGGTCAGCCGGTCATAGGGGTTGAGGCTGGCGGGCGTGTAGCCGACGCCGGCGGCCAGGGCCGGATATTGCTTGGCGGCGGTCTTCAGCGACGTCCCCACCCGCACATAGACCTGTGTGCAGCAGTTGGCGTCGAACTGGTTGTAGTCGCCCGACAGGGTGAACTTGAAGGTGTCGACCGGTCGGAACAGGATCTGGCCGTGGAAGCCCAGGGTGTTGACGCTGTTGTCCAGCCCGCCCGTGGTGACGTTTCTCAGCACGCCGTCCCGCGAGGTCGCTGTGAAGGACAGGCGGGCGGCGATCGTGTCGCCTTGCAGAGGTCCGGACACCGAGGCCTTGCCCTGCCAGAAGTTGATATTGCCGTAAGTGAGTTCGCCCTGGGCCTCGGGTGTAAAGCCCGGCGCCTTGGTGGTGATGTTGATGGCGCCGGCGGTGGTGTTCTTGCCGAACACCGTGCCCTGCGGTCCGCGCAAAACCTCGACGCGTTCGATGTCGAGGAAGTCGAACGCCGCCGTCGCCGGGCGGGCGTGGTAGACCTGATCGACATAGAAGCCGACGCCGGGCTCCAGCCCATCATTGGCCTGGGACACCGCCAGAACGCTGCTGCCGAGGCCGCGAATGGTGAAGGCGGTGTTGCGGGGATTGGGCGAGCTGTAGTTCAGGCTGGGGACAAGCTGGGTGATCAGGTTGATGTTGTAGGTCGCGGTGGTCGTCAGCGTCCGCGCCCCGACGACGGAGATGGCCTCCGGCACACTCTGCACGTCCTCGGGCCGCAGCCGCGCGGTGACAATGACCGGTTCGACGATGATGGCCGTGGACACGTCGGCTTCGGCCGCGACGACCTGGGATGCGAAACCTGTGGCGCCGAGCGTGGCGGCGATCAGGACGCCGGCGGCGTGCGTTTGCGGTCTGGTCAAGGCTGCCCCCCGCGGGAGCCGAAGGGGCGCCCGATTTCGTTATGCTGTTTGACTGCATAACGATTCAAGTGACATCGACGCAACCCTGGATGGCGAAGGCGCCGATCGAGCAGTACGACGACATTTTCCCCGGCCTGCGCAAGGCGATGGTGTTCGACGGCAAGACCATGGGCGTGCCGTTCCGGCACTCAACCTCGGGCCTGCATTACAACGCCGAACTGTTCGCCGAGCGCGGGATTTCCGGACCGCCGGCGACGCTGGAGGAGTTCATCGAGACCGCGCAGAAGATGACCTACAAGCGGGCCGACGGATCGCAGGTCAACGGGTTCTGCATCTCGGGCGATACCTACCCGAACATTGTCGACGTCGCGCGCATGCTGAACGGCGATTTCATCGACGCCGGCATGAAGGTGGTGGCCAACGAGGCGCCGATGGTGAAGGCG
>CAIQDO010000333.1 GCA_903870555.1 uncultured Caulobacteraceae bacterium | reverse complement strand
GGGAAGCCATCATGGGCGTGGTGCGCGCTGAACTGGTTGAAGTCCGCGTGGCCTTCGCCGTGCCGCGCCGCACCCTGATCGTCGAGGGCGACGCCGACGTCGAGGACGAGGACCTCATCGCCCGCGAGGAGATGGTGATCACCGTCACCCACGCCGGCTACGTTAAGCGCACGCCTTTGGCCACCTATCGCACGCAACATCGCGGCGGTCGCGGACGGTCCGGCATGTCGACCAAGACAGAGGACGCCGTCACCCGCGTGTTCTCGGCCTCGACTCACGCGCCGATGTTGTTTTTCGCCTCCAACGGCAAGGCCTATAAGCTGAAGGTGTGGCGCCTGCCGCTGGGCACCCCGACCTCGCGCGGCAAGGCCTTCGTCAATTTGTTCCCGATCGAGCCGGGCGAGACGATGACCTCGATCCTGACCTTGCCCGAGGACGAGGCGAAGTGGGATGCGCTGGACGTGATGTTCGCCACCCGCTCGGGTGGCGTGCGTCGCAACAAGCTGTCCGATTTCGTGCAGATCAACCGCAACGGCAAGATCGCCATGAAGCTCGATGCCGAGGACTCCATCATCGGGGTCAGCCTGTGCGTCGCCGCCGACGACATCCTGCTGACCACGGCCCTGGGCCGCTGCATCCGCTTCTCCGCCGACGAGGTCCGGGTGTTTGCCGGACGCGAGTCGACCGGCGTGCGCGGCGTGAGACTGGCCGAGGGCGATAGCGTCATCTCCATGGCGGTCCTGCACGGCGTCGACGCCACGCCGGCGGAGCGAACGGCCTATCTCAAACATGCCAGCGCCATGCGGTCCGCCGCCGCCGGCGACGAGGCCGAGAGCCCCGAAGCGATCGTCGAGGAAGAAGACGACGCCTCCGGCGGGATCGCGGCGCTATCCGGCGAGCGCATCGCCTATCTCGACGCCGCCGAGGAGTTCGTCCTCACCGTGTCGTCGGAGGGCTTCGGCAAACGCACCTCGGCCTACGACTACCGGCGGACGGGCAGGGGAGGCCAGGGCCTGATCGCCCACGACCTGTCGCGGCGAGGGGGGCGTCTCGTCGCCTCGTTCCCGGTGGAGAACACCGACGAGCTCCTGCTTGTCACCGACCAGGGCCAGTTGATCCGCGTGCCGGTCGGCCAGATCCGGATTGCCGGACGAAATACGCAGGGCGTGACGATTTTCCGTACCGCCGAGAACGAACATGTGGTTTCGGTGGAACGACTAGAGGGCGGGTCGGATCAGTCCGACGACGAGAGCGCGGCGGAGGGTTCGGAACCGTCAGGTGGCGCGCCTTCGGATGGAGGGAACAGTCAATGACGCGGATCGGCCTCTATCCGGGCACCTTCGACCCGATTCACAACGGTCACCTTGATCTGATCCGACGGGCGCTGAAGCTGGTCGATACGCTGGTGATCGGCGTCGCCGTCAACAGCGGCAAGGGGCCGATGTTCACGCTCGAGGAACGGGTCTCGATCCTCAAGGAGGAGACCGCGGCCCTGACCAACGGCGCGGAAATCATCGTCCATCCCTACTCCGCCCTGACCCTCACGGCGGCGCGGGAGGTCGGCGCGACGGTGATTCTGCGCGGTCTGCGCGCCGTGGCGGACTTCGAGTTCGAGTTCCAGATGACCGCGATGAATCAGCAGTTGGACCGCAACATCGACACGGTGTTCCTGATGGCCGACCCCCGCCACCAGGCCATCGCTTCGCGTCTGGTCAAGGAAATCGCCACGCTCGGCGGCGATGTCTCGCCGTTCGTGCCTGAGGGGGTCAAGCGACGCCTTCTGCAGAAGGTGGCTCGGTCCTGAGGCGCTTGTCGCAGCCCTTGCGGACGGCGCCGTCGCGGGCTAGGCCCCCGGCCATGAAATCCGCCACGATTCTGATGCTTGTCGCCCTGGCCGCGACCCCGGCCTTTGCCGCCAAGCCGCCAAAGCCCGCCGCGACGGTCGCCGCGGCCGATCCGGCCGAACTCGACTGGCGCACGCCCGATCCCGAAAACGTGCTGGTGATCGACACGGCCAAGGGACGCATCATCATCGAGATGGCGCCGCAGATCGCGCCTCTGTCGGTCGTGCGCGCCAGGACCCTCGCCCGCATGGGTGTCTACGACGGCCGGGCGTTCTTCCGGGTGATCGACGGCTTCATGGATCAGACCGGCGATCCGGTCGATAACGGCACGGGCGGATCGAGCCTGCCGAACCTGCCGGCCGAATTCACGTTCCGACGGGGGAGCGATCTGCCCTTCATGCCGACCACAAAGGTCGGCGGTCTGGAGGCCGGGTTCTCCGGCGCCATGCCGGTGATCAGCCAGCCGATGGATCTCGGCCTGTTGACCGCGGACAACCGGGTCAAGGCCTACGCGACCTTTTGCCAGGGCATTGCCGGCATGGCCCGTGCCGACGCCCCCGACAGCGGCAACAGCCAGTTTTATCTGATGCGAAATCCCAATACCGCGCTGGACCAGAAATACAGCCCTTGGGGCCGGGTTATCGCCGGTCAGGACGTTGTTCGCGCCATCAAGGTCGGCGAACCGCCGGCGCCTCCGGCCGACGAGGTCACGG
>CAIQDO010000332.1 GCA_903870555.1 uncultured Caulobacteraceae bacterium | reverse complement strand
GGACGGTTCCGCTTGATTCGGTGTTGATTGCCGAAGCGAGGGGGGACGGGCGGGTGACTGACGAGACGCTGGAGATCGAGGAAGGGGCTCATACCGGCAGGGCGCATACCCGGCCCGGCGTGAGCGCACGCGACCCGTTGATCTATTGGACCGTAGCGCGATGGCGGCCGCCCGACGGGGATCGCGACGCCTGGGCAAGCCGGGTCAACGGCTATTCCAAAGCTATGGCCGTGAACATCGGTCTGTCGCCCTACGCGGCGGCGCCCAAGATCCCTGGCATTCCGGAGGGAGGCGCGACAACACCGCACAGATATCTTGAATTGAATCACGGTCCCACTGCTCATCGGCTCACGGACATCGTGACCTACGATTTCCAGTGGTGGTCGGCCCATGCGAGGCTTCGTTTCGAGCTGCACACGGAATATTGGATAGAAGAACTCACACTCGATTTCTCGGAACCTGCGGCGCTGCGTTTTCCGGACGACCCGAGAGTGAAAGCGATCGAAGACGACTTCGCGGCCCTGGGCCGGCTGCTGATGTCGGAAACGCCGACGCGAGCCAAGC
Organism: uncultured Caulobacteraceae bacterium; assembly: GCA_903870555.1. Taxonomy (GTDB): domain Bacteria; phylum Pseudomonadota; class Alphaproteobacteria; order Caulobacterales; family Caulobacteraceae; genus Acaudatibacter; species Acaudatibacter boreus. Next base: position 5,093 of record CAIQDO010000332.1, on the reverse strand, counting down.
CGAACGCCACGCCAGAACGATATGGGCGATTTTCGAGACGGATGCTTTCCGAACTCCCCACCTACGCGCGTGATCAACGGATCATGTGCGTCAACGATCCGGCTCGCTACGGTGACATTTTCGCCGATCTGCGTGGACTCGTGCTGGGCGAGGTCGTCCGCCACGCTGCGAACCCGTTCGACGCGGCCGTCAATGGCCGGGTCCGGGCAAGGCCGGCATTCTGGCGAGACGCAAACGCACGGCGGAACCGGGACGCTGTCGCCCGGATCCCTTCCGCCGCCGACTGGGAAGAGAAAATCCGTCGGCTTTGGCCGTTCGTCTCGGCTCCGATCGCGAAAGACGACGCGCTCACCGACTTCGAATATTCGGTCTCGACGCTTCTTGAAGGTCGCGCACTGCATGTTTCGGCTCTCGGCGCCGCCCATCCGGCGCGCCCGAACCAGGCAAGCCGCCCCGTCTATTCCTGGTTCCTGATCCACGGCCTGGGCGGTTGGGCGACGGCCCGGCTCGTGGACGCCATGTGCGAACAAGGCGTGCTGCGGCTCGCGGCGATTCACCAGTATGAGACGTTATACCGGGTGGCGGACCGCCTGCGCGACGCTGAACAGGAACTGATCCGCGCCGCGACGCTTGATGGAGTCGAAGAGCTGTCGGCGAGCCTCCAGACGGTGCAGGCGACCGTCTCCGACGGCGATGCCCTGCTGCCGGACGGTGGCGTTGGCCACCGCGTGCAGCGATCGCGATACTACGTCGCAAAGTTCTTCGCCGGACTGCCGCGCTTACAGATCGCCACGGTGGGGGACTATCAAAGCTACGAATCTTTCCTCCGCGCCACCATGGGCGCGGCCTTCAGCTTCATAGAGGTCCTCGGCGCGCGCTACGAGCGCGTGCGGCGGGACGAACGGCTGCTGGTCGAGCAGCTTCGCAATGCCCGGCTATTGGAAATTCAACGGCTAGGCGACCTCGCCCTGCTTATCGCCCTGCTGCCGTACTACGTAGGCATGGTCGTCTCGCACGCCGTCTCGTGGCCGACGGATCATCATGAGGCCCCAGGAACGTTCTGGTTCATGTGTGTTTTCGTCGGCGCCGCCGGAGCGTTCATCCGGCTTGAGCCGGCAAGTCCCCCAAGGGTGACGATCGATCGAACGGCGCGTCGGAAGCGGGTGTCCGAACACTGTCTGGTCTTGTCGACGGCCTACATGTCCATCTTTTTCGCGACGACACTCGCGATCTTGTTGGTTGCCGGCCTGATTGAGAACCCGTGGCGACATTGGCTCGGCCTTGACGATCCGTCGGTAAACAGAGTTGCACCGCGACTGCTCGGACTGGGCGCGCTACCTGTCGTGGCCGCTTGGGCCGCGCTCTGGCCTGGCCAGCGCTGGCTGGCGCTGGAACGCGACATGAACGCGGGACTGAGGCCGAACGCGCGAACAGACCGGCCAAGCCAGAACGAATCCCGTGTATATGTACGCCCTTACCCGAAATTGTGGATCCGCGCTGCTGGCTTGGTGGCGATTACTCTCGTCTTGGCTTCGTTCTTCGGTATGCCACCTGCGACAAAGCCTCACTGGGTTAGAGCGCCAGATGAAAAAGACAATGCGATGCAGATTGGCGTGACAGTCAACTCCCCGCGCCTAGCAGATACGCCGCATGTCATGGCCGTCAAAAAAGCTCGGTGACGAAAACGATATAAATCGCAACCTGAGAGTGCGCCGATCCGCCTAGCTAGGTCGCTCAGTGGAGCCTATTGACATAGAGCCCGCCGACCAAGGCGATGATGAAGACGAAGAACCCTGCAAGTTCGAACATACCGATCGACATGGCCTTACTCCGGACAGGCGGCGCAGCCGCCAACATCGGCATCTGAACGCCGGACAGACTAAATCGCTCCCGTTCGATAAGACTTTCCGCAAGGAAAGTCACCTTTTTCCAATGCGCAAGAGCTCAATGCGGCTTGCGTCTGGAGGCGTTAAAATCACGTAAATTGAATCAAGTTGCTGCTAGTTACAGCCACTTGAATCCCTCACGATCTATGGCGTATCATAGCGGATTGATCGGGAATAGGGGAGCATATCGCGTGGCGCCCGCAACTCATCGCGCATGGGCGGATGTCTATGTCAGCGATCCCACCCAGCGGCCCGCGCTGGAGGGCAAGGCCCTGTTTTTCGTCGTAAACGCGCCGAGCCGATGCCTTGAGGCTCACGTAAGCGCCGCAGATCTTGCTTTCGCTTACACCTTGCAAAAAGCACGGGGCGAGCATGCGGTATTGGCGGGTCGCAGCATCCATACAAAGGTGCTTGCCGGGCGGCCCGTGAGCTATGAGAGCGCCCTGGGATTCATAAACGTGTCACGTGAGCCGCTGGCCGAGGGCAAGCAGCCGCCGCTGGAGACGACGGACATCGTCGCCTGCGTGTTCAGGCTAAAGGACCCGGACCAGGTCGCCTTAGGATTGCAGGCTGACGCAGGAGAAATCGCCAGAGGCTGCAACCTCGCGCCACGGATCGTGGAGGCTGCGCTTGCGCGCTACCGGTTGCAGTTAGTCGACGCCCTGGCGATCTGGGGGTTTTGTCGCTCGCTCCAGGCGATAGGCCGTGGCGCCGGCAACGCGAACCTGGCCGCCCGGCTGACCGACGATCCCCGCGACTTCATCAGGACCGACACGCGCCCGCCCTTCGCCATTAAACCGGTGGCCGAAGACGGCTACGTCTATTCGATCGGCGACCTTAGAGCCGCCCCCCGATCGGGCCATCCCTGGGCGCTCGACATCGACGAAGCCAACGCAGCTTTCTGACGCTTCGGATTTCGCGCTGGGCTGCCTGTCGGGAGGCGGTCTTTCGGTCGACCGCCGAACCCGCAGTTATCGCGCGCTTTCCCCTACGACGCCGTTTGCGTCGGCGGTTGCGCCGCGTTAGTGGAATTGCGTCATGACCAGCCCCATCGAAACCGCCGACGCCCAGTTGCTCGCCCTGGCTCCCGACCTGAAGGTCTCCATCCGTGAGACGTTCGGGGTCAATTCCGACATGATGGTTCCCGCCTTCTCGACGCGGGACAGCCACGTGCCGGACCTGGACGAGGCCTATAAGTTCGATCCCCAGACCACTCTGGCGATCTGCGCCGGCTTCGCCTTCGATCGCCGGGTGATGATCCAGGGCTATCACGGCACCGGCAAGTCGACCCACATCGAACAGGTGGCCGCGCGCCTCAACTGGCCGCTGATCCGCGTCAATCTCGACAGCCACGTCAGCCGCATCGATCTGGTCGGCAAGGACGCCATCGTCCTGAAGGACGGCAAGCAGATCACCGAATTCCGTGAAGGTATGTTGCCCTGGTGCCTGCAGCGGCCGATGGCCCTGGTGTTCGACGAATATGACGCCGGCCGTCCGGACGTGATGTTCGTCATCCAGCGCGTGCTCGAAGCCCAGGGCAAGCTGACGCTGCTTGACCAGAACCGCGTGATCCGGCCGAACCCCTGGTTCCGCCTGTTCTCGACCACCAACACCATTGGCCTTGGCGACACCACCGGCCTCTACCACGGCACCCAGCAGATCAATCAGGGCCAGATGGACCGCTGGTCAATCGTCTCGACCCTCAACTATCTCGCCCACGACGTCGAAGGCGAGATCGTGCTGGCCAAGGCGCCCAACTACGCCAAGTCGGCCGAAGGCCGCCGACAGATCGCCGCCATGGTCCGCGTCGCGGACATGACCCGCAACGCCTTCATGAACGGCGACATCTCCACCGTCATGAGCCCGCGCACCGTGATCACCTGGGCCCAGAACACCGAGATCTTCGCCGGCGATATCGGCCTGGCTTTCCGCATGACCTTCCTGAACAAGTGCGACGAGCTCGAACGCCCGACGGTGGCCGAGTTCTTCCAGCGCGCGTTCGGCACGGACCTGCCGGAAAGCGCCGCGCGGGTGAAGGTCGCTTGACCACCGAAGATTTCTGGTTCGCGGACGTCCGCGTCCGCAACACCGTGGCCGGGGCCGATTGCGGACGAGGACGTCCGCGAACCAAAGGTCGGCGCAACGGCTTTGCCGTGAGGACATACGCCTGACCTCCATCCAGCCCACAGTCGAGGCGACGCCGCAGCTCGGGAAGTCGCTGGCCTCGCGCCATGTGACGATGATCACCATCGGCGGGATCATCGGGGCCGGCCTTTTCGTCGGCTCCAGCGCCTCGATCGCCACCACCGGTCCAGCCATCATCGTCTCCTATGGCCTGGCCGGCCTGATGATCCTGGTGGTGATGCGCATGCTCAGCGAGATGGCGGTCTCCCATCCGCACATCGGCGCCTTCACCGAGTTCTCCCGTGAGGGGCTGGGCAACTGGGCCGGGTTCACCAGCGGCTGGCTCTACTGGTTCAACTGGGCCGTGATCGCCGCCATCGAGGCCATCGCCGGCGCGCGGATCCTGCACGATTTCCTGCCGCAGTTTCCGGTGTGGGTCATCGGCTGGGCTCTTCTGGCCAGCCTGACCGCCGTCAACATGCTGTCGACGCGGTCCTACGGCGAGTTCGAGTTCTGGTTCGCCTCGATCAAGGTGGCGGCGATCGTCGTCTTCATCGCCATCGGCGCCGCCTTCGTGCTGGGCCACGGACCGGTGACGCAAGTCAGCCATCTGTGGGTCTATGGCGGCTTCACGCCGTTCGGCCCGGCCAGCATCCTCGGCGGCGTGGTCAGCGTCATCCTCGCCCTGTGCGGCGCCGAGATCGCCACCATAGCCGCGGCAGAGAGCCCCAATCCGGCCCAGGCAATCGCCAAGATGACCGGCTCGGTGATCCTGCGGATCATGCTGTTCTACATCGGCTCGATCAGCCTGATCGTGATGATCGTGCCCTGGAATCAGATCCATTCCGGCGATTCGCCCTTCGCCGTGGCGCTGGAGGCGATGCACATCCCGGCCGCCGCGCTCGGCATGAAGCTGATCGTGCTGACCGCCGTGCTGTCGTGCCTGAACTCGTCGATCTACGTCACCTCGCGGGTGCTGTTCACCCTTTCGGCCAAGGGCGACGCGCCCCGGGCCCTGGTGAAGCTGAACGGCCGGCTGGTGCCGATCCGGGCGATCCTGTTCTCCAGCGTGTTCGGCTACCT
>CAIQDO010000331.1 GCA_903870555.1 uncultured Caulobacteraceae bacterium | reverse complement strand
CGAAGCCGATCAGCGACGCCACCGCATAAAGGCCCTTCCAGGGGCCAGGGCCCCGCTGGGCGATGAAGGCGGCGCGAGGGCCAGAGGCAAAGATCTGAGCCGAATGGCAGCCGAGAAACAGCGCGAGCCCGAGCAGCAGCAGGGTCATGGTCGTCGAATCCTCCCGGCCATGGCGGCCCAGCCGAACCGTGCGGCCATCCGCCCCGCCTGTCCAGGCGCCGGAGGCGCGTTCAGCTGCGGCCGGTCAGCGCGGTCGCCCAGGCCTCTCGCAGGGCCCCGGGGGAGCCGGCCGCGAAAACATACCGGTCGGGCCGCACGAGCACCGCTTCGGCGCCATGACGGTCGAGCCAGCGGCTGACGTCCGGTGCGAAGGGAGCGAAAACCGGATCGTCGATCGCCAAGGCCGCCAGCCCCGGGGCTCCCGCCTCCGATTTTCGCGTCACCAGCCAGGCGCCTGGACCGGCGGAATCGTCCAGGCGCGTGATCGCGGCCCCGTCGCCGGCGCGAGGTTGGGGAAAATATTCGCCGGCGCCCGGCCATCCCTCAAGCCAACAGCCGGGGCCGAGGCCGCCGTCGGCGGGCGGCGGACCCGACTCGGAGGCCTGGCCGGCGCGCTGGGCGAGAAGCGCCGAGTCTCGGGCCGCCGCGGCCGCCGGATCGGTGATGCACACGGTTCGACCCATCATCAGCGCCAGGTCGATGGCGGCTCGGACGTGTGGCGTGCGCTCGGTCTGGTAGCTGTCGAGCAGGGCGTCGCCGGCGTCGCCGCGCAGCACGGCGGCCAGTTTCCAGGCCAGGTTGGCGGCGTCGCGAACCCCCGCGCACAGCCCCTGGCCGGCGAAGGGCGGAGTCTGATGGGCGGCGTCGCCGGCCAGGAACACTCGTCCCCGCCGCCATTGCCGGGCGATCAGGGCGTGGAATCGATAGACCGCCTTGCGCTCGAGCGTCACCGCCCCCTCGACGTTCCACGGCGCCAGACAGGCGGCGATGAAGTCGTCGTCCAGCGCCGCTTCCGGCGTCTCGCCCGGCTTGAGCATGAACTCCCAGCGGTGGCGGCCGGAGCCCATCAGCACGCAGGTCGTCGGCCGGTTTGGGTCGCATATCTGCAGATTGGCCGTGGGCAGGCGCGAGGGGTCCAGGACCAGGGTGTCGATCACCAGCCAGGGTTCGTCGAAGTCGAGATCCTCAAGGTCGATTCCCTCCACCCCGCGCACGGTGCTGCGGGCCCCATCGCATCCGACCAGATAGCGGCCGCCGACCGTCTTTTCGCCCTCGGGCGTGTCGAACCGGGCCCGGACCCCTTGCGGCGCGGCGACGTAGTCGATCAGCGTCCATTCGGTGCGGGCGGTCAGGGATGGTGCCGCCGCGAACCGCGCTCGCAAGGCCGCCTCCACCGACGGCTGGTGGATCATGTTGGCCGCCGGCCAACCGCCGGGACCGAGGCGGTCGGCTCCGCCGAACCGCATCAGCAATTCACCGCCGGCGGTGAGGAAGTCGTAGTTGGCGGTCACCCGGGAGGCCGCCGTCACCGCCTCCGCCGCGCCCAGCGCCTGAAACACCCGGACGATCTCATGGTCGATATGGGCGGCCCGGGGCAGGGGGTAGATGTCGGCGGCGTGATCGGCCAACAGCACAGTCACCCCGGCCTGGGCGAGCAGCAGCGCCAGGGTGGTCCCGACGGGGCCCGCGCCGACGACGATGACGTCGGTCTCCATATCGACGGTCAAGGCACGGCCTCCGCCCGGCAGGTCGTCTCGATGACCCCGAGACCGTCGATCTCGCAGCGCACCACGTCCCCCGCCTTGAGGAACCGGCGCGGGGTCATCGTTGCGCCGATCCCGCCCGGCGTGCCGGTGAAGATCAGGTCGCCGGGCTCCAGGGTCATGGCCTGGGACAACTGGGCCACCTGGTCGAAGACATCGAAGATTAGGTGGCGGGTATTGGAGTCCTGCCGCGTTTCGCCGTTCACCAGGCAGCGGATTCCCAGGGCGTGGGGATCGGCGATATCGTCGGTGGTGGTGATCCAGGGGCCGATCGGCGCATGGGTGTCGAAGGACTTCCCCAGCGACCATTGCGGCGTCCGGTGCTGCCAAACGCGCTCCGTGACATCGTTGCCGACCATGTAGCCGACGATGTGCGCCGCGGCGTCCTCTCTGGCGATTTGACGGCCGCCCTTGCCAATCACCGCCACCAGCTCGGCCTCATAGTCGACGAACGGCGAGACGGCGGGAATCTCAACCGGATCAAAGGGTCCGTTGACGGCGGTAGCGGCCTTGGTGAACCACACCTGCTCCTTTGGCGTCTCCATGCCGCTCTCGGCGACGTGGTCGGCATAGTTGAGACCGATGGCGAAGATCTTGCCGGGTCTGGCGATCGGCGCGAGCAGTCTCACCCTGTCCAGAGGCGTTCCACCGCCGCGGGCCAGCGTCGCTTCCAGCGCCGGCCTCGCGCGCTCCCACTCGGCGATCAGGGCGATCATCGGCTCGGTGGTTTCGCCGTCGACGACGGCGTCGCCATCGACCAGCCCAACCCGCGCGCCGGCGCCGGCGTCATAGACACAGAGTTTCATGCCGCGGGTCCTAGGCCTTTGCCGCCATGGGAAAGCCCATGCCCCACTGGACGCCGAGCAACTCCTTGAGGGTGACGGTGTTGGCGCCGTCGGCGGCGGTAAACAGATCGCCGTCGGTCCAGTGCTCGAGCTCGTGGCCCCAGGGGTCCTTCCAGTAGTCGAACACTTGGCTGCCGAGGATATGCCGGCCGACGCCCCAGGCGGGGGTTCGGCCGTCGCGCTTGAGATGCTCATGGCCGCACATCAGATCGTCCAGGTGGGCGACCTCGAAGGCGGCGTGATTGAATCCGGGTCCTTTGGGCGACTGCAGCAGGAACAGGGTGTGGTGGTCGGTCGGTGCGTCACCGCGGTCGCAGCGCAGGAAGGCGCCGATCGCGAATCCCGGCGCCGCCTCGATCTCGTCGCTGGTGAGGAAACCGAACCGCGCCTTGTACCAGGCCTCGGAGGCCCGGAAGTCCCGCACCTCCAGCACCGCATGGCCCAGGCGGACCACCGTCGATGGGCCCTCGGTCAGCCGTACTGTCGCCCGCTCTCGCGGATGGCCGGCGGCGGTGTTTCGCGCCGCCGCCGATGGGATCGGCCGGGGCGCGAGCGGCCTCTGTCCGGCGACGACCTCGACCCTGTGGCCGTCGGGATCGGTCAGAACCAGCATCCGCCCGCCGCCGGGCGCGTCCAGCGCCGCGGTCGCCAAACCCTCCATCTCGGCCAGCCGTTCCAGATCGGCCAGCGACTCCGCCCGGAAGCCGATGGCGACGAAGCCGGCGTCGCCCTGGTGGGTCGCATGGACAAATGGCGCCGGCCCCGCGCCCCGGGCATAGAGGGTTCCGTCCGCGGCGGTCTCCGTCGTCAGGCCGAACGCCTCAAGGAACCGCGCCATTTCGCCCAGATCGGGCGCGGAGAACCGCACATGCGCGATATCCTCGACCTTCAATCCACTCATCCACCCCTCCCCACAAATGACCATTTGGTCAAGTTTGGCCGACTGTGTATCGAAGGTCAACCCCTGAGTCCGATGAGCGAGCCCGTGACGCAACCCATGGTCAACCGACAAGCGCCGCGCCGGGAGAAGACCCGCCTGGCCCTGGTCGCCGCCGGTCGTGAACTGCTGGCGGAGCGGGCCATAGACAGCATCCCGGTCGACGATATCGTCGACCGAGCCGGCGTCGCCAAGGGCAGCTTCTTCAACCATTTCAAAGATAAGGATGCTTTCGCCGGCGCCATCGCCGCCGATATCCGCGCCACCCTGGAGAGTGAGGTGGCGCGGGTGAACGCCGGGATCGAGGATCCAGCCCGGCGGGTGGTGCGCGGTGTCGGCAGCTTCGTGCGCTTCGCCCTGGCCGATGCCCAAGCCGCCCGAATCCTGATGCGCGGTCATGGCGGCGCGGCGGCGGCCGATCACCCGCTCAACGCCGGCGTGCGGTCGGACATCGCGCGAGGTCTGGCCGAGGGACGCCTGTCAGCGCCGACACTCAACGCCGGGGTGCTCTATGTGGTCGGCCTGTGCCAGGTCCTGCTGGCGGGGGTCGTGCTGCAGGGACTGGACCGGGATCAGGCCGGACGTCTGACAGCCGAGGTGCTGACCCTGCTGCTCACCGGCTTGGGGTTGCCCGCCGATCAGGCCGCCGCGCTGGCGACTCTGACCGCCGCGGAGTTGCTGGACGACACCTTGCCCCAGGCGTCCGTCGGTCAGGCATAGATCACCGTGAGTCGCTCGATCAGCCAGTAGCAGGCGCAGCCGCCGATGGCGTAGGCGGGGGCCAGTCTTGCCAGGGCCGTGGTGTCGAAGGGCGCGCGGCGTCGCAAAGCGCGCAGACCCAGGATCGCGGCCACGGCGACGGCGATGAACAGCAGCTGGCCGATCTCCACTCCAACATTGAACAGGAAAAGCGCCGCCGGCGCGGCTCCCGGCGGCAGGCCGATCTGGGCCAGGGCGCCGGCGAAGGCCATGCCGTGCAGCAGGCCGAAGGTGAAGGCGATCAGCCAGGGATAGCGGCGGGTGAGGCTGGGCGGACGGTCCGGGGCCGGGACCAGCTCCACCGCCACGAAGACGATGCTCAGGGCGACCAGAGCCTCGATCACCGCCGAGGGGAAATGGATGTAGCCGAGCGCGGCCAGGGCCAGCGTCAGGCTGTGGGCGACCGTGAAGGCCGACACCGCCTTGACGATGCGCCAGCTGGGTCCGACCAGCAGCAGCAGCCCCAGCACGAACATCAGGTGGTCGGCGCCGGTAAGGATGTGTTCGACGCCAAGGGTCAGGTAGCCGGGAATGGCGATGCCGGCCGGCCCGGTGAGCTTGAGAACGGCGGTGGGCGAGGCCGGCCGCAGCACGGTCTCGAAATCCGCGCCGCCGCCCTCGACCTTGACGATGACATCGGTAACCGACTGAGACAGGCCTTCAACCGAGATCGTCTGGCCGTCAAGCGGCTGGCCGCGGGCGACGCGCCAGCCGCGGATCAGGAAGCCAGGCGCGGCGGTCTCGCTGTCGGGGGCGCGGTCAAGCGATCCGCTGGACAGGCGCGGGATCAGGCGGACGGCCATGTCGCCGACGGTCGGCTGCTTCCAGGTCGCCTGGTAGGTCCCTGGCCCCGTGACCGAAAGCCGCAGCAGGGCCGGTCGCACCTCATGGGCCGCTGACGGCCCGGCCAACATGGCGAGCCAGACCAGGATCATGCCGATCAGTCGCCGCCCAATCCACTTGGCGGCGACCTTGCGGGGTTTCAGGATGGTGAAGCCTGTCATCGCGCCATGTTTCAGGTTTTCGCTCGGTTTGACAGGCGCCCATCGCAGGGACCATCATCGCTCAAAGACCGGCAAGCGGACGACTGACATGCGGATGGAAACGATTGGGACCCGGCTTCTGGGCCTGTTGGCCGGAACGGCGCTGGCTGCGGGCGCTCTGGCCGCCGGGGCGGACACGGTCAAGCCGCCAGCCAAGAGCGCGACCGTCGCGCGTCCGGCGCATCTGCCGGGCTACAACACCGAACGCAACGCCTATTTCGGCGACCTGCACGTCCACACCAAGCTGTCGTTCGACGCCTATATCTTCAATGTGCGGGCCTCGCCGGAGGACGCCTATCGCTTCGCCAAGGGTGGCGCGATCGGCCATGCCCAGGGCTATGATATCCGCCTGATTGGCGGCCCTCTGGATTTCGTCGCGGTCACCGATCACTCCGAGTTCATGGGCGCCCTGCGCGAGGCGGATGACCCCAAGAGCCCGCTGTCGAAGCTGCCGATCGTCCAGGGGCTGTTCAGCCCCGACCATAACCAGATCGCCGCCGCCTTCACCCGAGTCGTCACCGCCATGCAGGCGAACAAGGTGCCCAAGGAATTCTCCGATCCGTCGATCGCCGGTCGGGCCTGGCGCGAGGTGCAGGACGCGGCCGAGCATAACAACGATCCCGGCCGGTTCACGACCCTGGTCGGCTATGAGTTCACCTCGGCGCCGGACGGCCGTAACCTCCACCGCAACGTCATCTTCCGCACGGCCAAGGTCCCGGGCCTGCCTTTCACCGCCAACAACTCGCGCAATCCGGAAGATCTTTGGCGGACGATGGACGGTTGGCGCGCGCGGGGCATCGAGGCCCTGGCCATCCCGCACAATTCCAACGGCAGCGACGGTCTGATGTTCCAGACCACCAAATTCGACGGCTCGCCGATGGACAAGGCCTACGCCGACCTGCGCCGCCGCAACGAACCCTTGGCCGAGATCACCCAGATCAAGGGCACCTCCGAGACCCATCCATCGCTGTCGCCCAACGACGAGTGGTCGAATTTCGAGATCATGGAGAGCTATATCGGCTCCAACAAGATGATCACCAAGTTTGCCGGCGGCTATGTGCGCGAGGCGCTCAAGGACGGGATCCTCATGCAGGAAAAGCATGGCTTCAATCCCTACAAGATGGGCTTCATAGGCTCGAGCGACACCCACAACGCAGCGCCGGGCTCGGTGGAGGAGCGCAACTTCTTCAGCAAGGTCGGCCGCGAGGACGCCACGCCGGAGCTGCGCGGCTCGGTCCCGCCGGGCGGGGCCCGGACCTGGGACCCCAAGGCGCCGCTGCCCGGGGCCAACACGGCGCGGTTCCAGAGTTGGGGCGCGTCGGGTCTGGCGGCGGTCTGGGCTGAGGAGAATTCCCGCGACGCGATCTATGCGGCGCTGCGGCGCAAGGAGACCTTCGCCACCTCCGGACCGCGTATCAAGGTGCGCTTCTTCGCCGGTTACGATTTCCCGGCGGACTTGGCCCGTCGCCACGACATCGTCACCCAGGCCTACGCCCACGGCGTCACCATGGGCGGCGACCTGCTGCCGTCCAGGGGCCGGGCGCCGCAGTTTCTCGTCTGGGGGGTGCGCGACCCCAATTCCGGCTATCTGCAGCGCGCCCAGATCGTGAAGGGCTGGGTCGAGAACGGCCAGGCCAAGGAACGGGTGTTCGACGTCGCCTGTTCCGACCACCTGCCGCTCGACAAGACCGCATGGCGCTGCCCCAACAACGGGGCCAAGGTCGACGTCGCCACCTGCGCCACGGAGCGGTTCAAGGGCGATGTCGAGCTGAGGACGGTGTGGACCGACCCCACCTTCAACCCCAAACAGCGGGCGTTCTACTATGTCCGCGTGCTGGAGAACCCCTCCTGCCGCTGGTCGACCTGGGACGCTCTGCGCAACGGCACCCCGCCCAACCCCAAGCTGGCCGCCACCATCGAGGAGCGGGCCTGGTCGTCGCCGATCTGGTATGAACCCAGGACCTGACGCGCCGGGCCTGGCGCCCGGCCGACCGACGCGGGGGCGGCTCTTCTCCAGGGTCGCACGGGAACCCTTGACTCACTTCATGGCCATCGGGGCGGTGATCTTCCTCTCGGCCGTGGGTCTGAAATCGCTCCAGCGGCCGGTGGTGCGGATCGACGCCGATGAGCTGAACCAGCTGGGCGCCTATTGGGAGCAGCAGATGCAGCGCCCGCCGACGCGCGACGAGCTTCGCGGCATCATCGGCGAACGGGTCGACGAGGAGATCCTGGCCCGGGAGGCCCGGAGCCAGGGCCTCGACAAGGACGACATCATCGTGCGGCGCCGCCTCGCCCAGAAGATGGCCTTCGCCAGCGAGGACACCGCGCCGATCCCCGAGCCGGACGACGCGACTTTGCAGGCGCTCTATGCGCGGACCGCCGGCGTCTACGCCACGCCCGAACGCCTGGCCCTGAGCCAGGTCTATTTCAGCGAGACGCGCGGCGCCGACGCCGCGAAAGGCGCCGCCCTCGCCGCGCTTGGGCGGCTCAAGACCGGGGCGCCGGGGACCGGCGGCGACCCCTTCGTCATGCCCCTGACCTACGCCGATATCACCCTGCCCGACCTCGGCCGCGACTATGGCGAGGACTACGCCCGCGCGGCCGCCGCGGCGGCGCCCGGGTCATGGATCGGGCCCGTCCGGTCGGCCTATGGCTGGCACCTACTCCGGGTGGACGGCCGCATCCCGAGCGCCCAGCCGGCGTTCGCGTCGCTGAGGGCCCAACTTCGCGAGGCCTGGTTCGCCGATCAGCGCCAGAAGGCCAATACCGCGATGATGGACCGACTGCGCAAACGCTACCGGGTCGAGATCGCCGGGGCGATCGCGGGCGGCGCCGGCCGGGCGTCCTCAGCCACGGTCGCGCCGGAGCCGAACGCCGACTGATCAGCCCGCCGGCGCGGGGCGGGCGCGCTGGTTATAGAGAATCGCGCGTCGACGTTCCTGTTCCTCGGGCGAGACCGTGGCCGGGTCCTCCGGCGTCCCCGCGGTGACGGCCATGCCGCGCTGCACGGCCGGCCGGGCCGAGAGCTCTTCGAACCAGCGCTTGAAATGCTTGAACTCGTCGAGGTCGATGCCCTGCAGCTTCCAGCTGACGGTCCAGGGGTAGGAGATCATGTCGGCGATCGTGTAGTCGTCGCCCGCGAGGTAGCGGCGATCGTAGAGACGGTTGTTCATCACCCCGTAGAGCCGGTGGACCTCGTCGTTGAACCGCCGCTGGGCGTAGGACTGGTCGCCGGCGCTGGCCGCCACGCGCGAGAAGTGGCCGCGTTCGCCGAACTTCGGCCCCTGGTTGGCCATCTGCCAGATCACCCATTGGGCGACCTCATATTTGGCGCGCAGATCGTCCTGGGGCCAGAACCGTCCCTCCTTCTCGGCGAGGTAGAAAAGGATGGCGCCGGATTCGAAAATGCCGATCGGCGCGCCCCCGCCCTTGGGTTCGGTATCGACGATGGCGGGCATGCGGTTGTTGGGGCTGATCGACAGGAAGTCGCCTGTGAACTGATCGCCGCGGCCGATGTTCACCGGAACCACCTGATAGGGGACGCCGAGCTCCTCGAGCAGGATGGTCACCTTCTTGCCGTTCGGCGTCGGCCAATAGTGAACTTCGATCATGTCGCCCCTCCATTTGAATCTCTTTGTGACCACTGATGTGGGCGCCCGCCGAGGCCTTGTCCATGGCCGGGGACAAGGCCTTCGCCGCCTCTCAAAGCCCGGCCAGCACGCCGCCGTCGACATAGAGCACCTGGCCGTTGACGAAGCTGGCCGCGTCGGAGGCGAGGAAGATGGCGGCGCCGACCAGCTCATCGACGTCACCCCACCGTCCGGCCGGGGTGCGCCCACGGATCCAGGCGTCGAAGGCCGGATCCGCCACCAGATCGGCGTTGAGATCCGTTGCGAAATAGCCGGGGCCTATGGCGTTGACGGTGATCCCGAGCCGAGCCCACTCGACACACATGGCGCGGGTCAGCATCTTCACCCCGCCCTTGGCGGCGGCGTAGGGGCCGACTCCCGGCCGGGCGACCTCGCTCATCAGCGAGGCGATGTTGATGATCCGGCCCTTTCCGCGCGTCGCCATCCGCCGCGCCACCTCGCGTCCCACGCGGAAGACGGCCGTCAGATTGGTGTCGAGCACCTCCGCCCAGACGGCTTCGGGGGCGTCCAGCAAGGGGCCGCGCTGCTGTATCCCGGCGTTGTTGACCAGGATGTCCAGGCCGCCCATCCGGCGCTCGATGTCGGCGATCCCGTCCGCCGTCTGTTCAGGGCTGGTGACATCGAAGGCGCAGGCCTCGGCGTCGACCCCGGCTTCGCGCAGCGCCTGGGCGGCGGCCTGCGTCCGTTCCGCGTCACGGGCGTTCAGCATCACCCGCGCGCCCGCTTCGCCGAGGCCGCGCGCCAGGGCCAGGCCGATGCCGCGGGATGAGCCGGTCACCAGCGCCGAGCGGCCGGTGAGATCAAATCGTTTCAAGGACAGGGTCACCCCTCCATGGCCGGCGCCGCCTCGAGCGCGTTCAACGCCGCGGCGTCGAGGTCGACAGCCTTTCCGCCGACGAGATCCAGGTCAAGCCCGGGAGCCCGGTCCCTCAGCGACAGGCGGATCCGCGTCGAAACCCCTGGGTCCAGCCTCACCCGCGCCAATCGACCCTCCTCGATCGCGGCCGAGACCAGGATGGCGCCATCGGCGCGCAAGCGGTCGAACGACACCGTGGTCCAGGACTCGGGCAGGGCCGGAAACAGGCGCAGGCGTCCCGGCGCGCTCTGCAACAGCATCGTCTGGACAGCGTCCGACGCCCCCATCGCGCCTTCGAGCGTGAAGGCCCCGAACGGCGCCTTGCCGTATCCGAGGCGCCGCCAATCGCCGTTGGCGTGAAAGCCGTTGGGAAAGACGAAGGCCGCGCCATAGTCCAACAGCCGCCGCCGCGCGGTGTCGCCATCGCCGACGCGCGCCGAAATCGCCGCGGCCCAGGCGTGGCTGTAGCCCATCCAGAAATCGGCGGACGCGCCGTCGAGCTCTCGGGCCGTCGCCGACGCCACCCGTCGGGCGTCGGCCGAGCCGTCCTGGCCCGCGAACAGCCCCAGGGGATGCACGCCCACGGCATGGGAGAAGTGACGATGGTGGCCGGGGTAGGCGAGGCCCGGCGCCACCAGCAGGGCGCCGGCCTCGGAGAGGCTGCAGGGCGGAAGGTCGGCCAGCACCGCCCGCCACCGTTTGGTTTCGTCGGGTCTTCCCAGGTCGAGCGCCATGTCCGCGGCGGCGCCGAGCACCCAGCGGAACAGCGTCAGATCATAGTTGGTCCACTGGCCGAACCAGGCCTCCGGTCGGTTGTCTCCCACCTCGGGCGAAGACGACAGGGCGACGGTGCGCATGCCGTCGGCGTCGCGCGCCTCGCTGATGGCCTCGACGAACCGGCAGACGGCGGCGAGGTAGGGATAGGCGCGATCGGCGAGAAAGGATCGATCCTGGCTGTAGCGCCAATGCTGGTGGAAGTGGTGGGCCAGCCACGCGCTGGTCGACACCGAATGGGTATATTGCCGCCAGCCCCCGAGCTGCCGGTTGGCAATGTCCGCGGTCATCGGCACATTCAAGCCGGCCACGCCGTAGAACCGCCGCGTCCAGGCCTCGCAGGCCGAGCGCGTCTCCCACAGCCAATCGAGAAAACCCAGACCCGCCTCCAGCTGATCGCCGGCATAGGCCGGCCAATAGGTCATCTGGGTGTTGAGGTCGTGGTGGTAGTCGCCCTTCCAGGGGGGCAGGCGCCCGTCATCGGTTGTCCACACGCCCTGCAGCGACGCGGGCGGGCCGCCGCGCCTCGCGACGGCGCCGAATTGCGACAGGCCGGCGTAGTAGGTCTGCTCGATCGCCGTCTCCGGTAGGGTCACCCGGCCGCGCGACCAATAACCCGCCCACCACCGGGCGACGTCGCCGACGTCGTCATCGAAGTCGCGGGCGAGCGCCACCCGCGCCGCGGACATCGCGCCGGGTCCCAGCCCTGCATCGTGCGCCTCGCCGGTGTCGATGCGCCAGGCGGCGAGCCATTCCTCGCCGCGAATGGCCTGGGCCAGGACGACTGCGAAGGCGAAGTCGCCGAAGCCTGACTGAACGAAACCGTCCAATCCGGCGCCGGCCAGAATCCGCGGCGGCGGATAGCCCAGGTCCCAGGCGTTGTGCCGGCTGAGGGCGAACCCGCTCGCCGCCGCCAGACCGTCCGGCGGGCCGGCGAAGGGCGGCGTGACCACCCGCGCGACCGGCGTCGAACCCCGGACTCTCAGGCGGCCGGTATGGCTGGTCGCGGTGATCAGGGTCTCCAGGACCGCGCCGTCGGCGAAGTCCACCCGCGCCAGGCCGGTCGCGCGTTCAAAGCGCCAGCGGACGGCGGGCGCCGGGAAGGTCAATTCCAGCCGGCCGGCCGAAAGGCGCGTCGGCCCCGCCCGGTCGTAGGGCGCCTCGATCAGGGTCTTCAGTCGATCGTGCTCGCCGCGATGATGGGCGGCGGCGACCCGGTCCCAGCCATAGTCGGGACCCTCATATTCGGGGATGGGCCGCAGGTCCCACAGATCGGCGCGGTCCAGGGACAGCATGAGAGGGCGCCCGCCCCCCCATAGGCTGACGCCGACCAACCCATCGCCAAGTGGCAGGCCCTGATCGGAGGACGGCGGGGACGCGTCGAACGCGACGGGATGACGCCAGACGGGGTGGGATCGGTCCAGCATGGCGGACGTCGCTCCGAGCGGGCCCTAACGCGGCCAGAGAACCGGATTCAAGGGGCCGTCCGCGACCTGGCCCGGCGGCACGGAGCCGAGCCAATATTGGTGATCCATGGCGCGCACGCCGGCCAGATTCTCGCTGACCCGGGTCCCGTCCGCGTACCAGATGATCGTCATCACCGACCGCACCAGGCTGGTGGAGTTGGCCGGCGCCCGGTGAAGCGTCCAGCCGCGGTGAAAGGTGGCGTCCCCGGCCTTCAGGACGCCATGGGTCGTGGTGATGAAGCCCTCGCGCTCGACCATCTCGCCGAAGGCGGCCTCCGATTCGTCGCCGATCACCCACGGCCCCAGGTCGCGCCGCGCGTGGCTGCCATCGGCGAAGGTCATCGTCCCCACCGTCTCCGGCACATCCACCAGCGGCATCCACATGGTGATGGTGTCGTCGGTCTCCAGCGGCCAGTAGGTCTGGTCCTGGTGCCAGGGGGTGTGGCCGCCGCCCGGCTCCTTGGTCAGGGACTGGTCGTGATAGAGGCGCACGCCCGGGACGCCCATCAGTTCGGCGGCGACCTTGGCGAACCGGGCCGCGAAGACGAACGGCTTGATCGCCGGATCGCGCATCCAGAGGTTGTGACCCTGCAGGAAGGCCTTGAAATAGGTCGCGCGCTCCTCCATCGGCGGGGCCTTGGCCGCCAGCCGGCGTTCCTGGGCCAGGATCGGCGGGGCGAAGCGGGCGATCTCCTCGGCGCTGGCCAGGCCGCGCACCACGGCGTGGCCGTTGCGGCGGAAGTCGTCGACGGTCCGGCCGTCGAGGGCGAAGGGCGTGTCGATCCCCGAGGGCGGTGGCAGGTCGGCGAGCGTCATCGGCGGCGCCGTCACTGGACGATCGGAATGCGGCCGGAGACCGGCCGGTCCGCACCGACCACTTCCGGCAGACGCATGGCGAGGCTGCCCTGGGCGCCCTGGATCCGCGAGACCCCTTCGGCGATGTCGAAGAAGGCGTCGGCGTCGAACAGACGCGGCCGGTCGGCTTGATGGTGTTTGCGATCCATGGCGGCCAGGGTGTCGCGCCAGCCCTCACGTCCGTAGGACGGCCACTGTACGCCGTGCTGCATGAAGGCGATGTCAATGAAGTAGCGCTTGCGGTCGCCGCCGCCGGGCTGGGCCCGCCGGGCATGCACCAGCGCCGAATGGGCGAACACCACGCTGCCGGGCGGCAGGTCATTGAGTACGACGGTTCCCGGAATGTCCTCGACGCCCAGGAAGGCCAGGGCGTCGCGTCGCATCACGGACCGGTGGCTGCGGGGCAGCAGCAGCAGATCGCCCACCGTGCCGTTCAACCCGTCCAGATAGTGAAGCACATGCAGCTGCACGTGACTGCGGTTGGTCTGGGGGATCTGTTCGTAGTCGTGGTGCCAGGGCACGCCCGGTAGGCCCGGGTCGTGCCGCGCTGCGTGACAATGGTGGAAGCTGAAACTGGCCTCTCCCATCACGTCCTGGGTGATTTCCAGGGTCTCGGGATCGACCACCAGCCCGCAGAGCTGGTCATAGAGGCTGATATTGCGACCGTCGAACCGCGGTTCGACCTCGACGTAGCGATCGATTTCCGCCGCCACGGCCGACGCCCTCGCCGTGTCGATCATCCCCGGCCGGACCACATAGCCGAGCTTGCGGAACTGTTCCGTCTCCGATTCCGTGAGTCTCATCACCCGCCACCTCCCGACGAAACGGTTCTCGCCACCTTGGCCGCCGCGCCCGATTTCACGCGGTTGGCCTGAGTGAACTAGCGCATCGATTTATCTATTGCACTAGGGCGAAGTCGCGGCCTAAGATTTTTGTGAGTTGCAGTCGCAACGACGGGGGTCTGCAAATGTCGGCGGCGCGGGAGGCGACCCAGTCCCGGACGGAGCGGTTTCCCCGCCGGTCCCGCCGCAAGCAGGAGACCCGCCAGCGCATCGTCGACGCGGCGGAAGCGCTGTTCAACCGGGTCGGTTTCTCCGCCGCGACCATGCTGGCCGTCGCCGACGCCGCCGACATCCACATCACCACGCTGTTCACGCACTTCCGGTCGAAGCGCGAGCTGGGCGACGCCATTTCGCAACGCGTTCTCGACAGGCTGGCGGTGGTGATCGAGGCGAACCGCGGCAAACGACCCTTCTTCGATTTCATGCGACGTCTGGTGGAGGGCGCTGGCCGGCTGCATGTCCGGCGGGCCGCGCACAACCTGGCGATGGGTCGTCTGTTCGGCGCCGATGAGGACTTCACCGCCAGCTGGATGGCCTATGAACGCCGCCAGATCGAGATGCTCGCCGCCTATATCGCCGCGGATTTCGGTCTCGATCTCGCCGCGGACTACAGACCGACCTTGATCGCCAACATGATCGTCGGCGGCAACATCATGGTTCACCAACGCTGGGTCGACAGCGGAGGGGCGCTGGATCTGGTGACGGAATCCCTCGCCGTCCTCGACGCCGTCGAAACCTTTGTAAACCGCGGTCTCGCCCAGCCCGGCGAGGTCTGGACTCCATCACCGCAGGGAGCGCCCTGAGGTCCGATTCTTTGAACTGACGACCAGACCGAACGAGTCTGGCGAAAAGGGGGAAACCATGAAGACGTTATTGTTCGCCGGCGCCGCCGCGTGCGCGCTGCTGTCCGGCGCCTCGGTCAGAGCGGCCGTCGCCGACTCCGACAAGAGTGCGGTGGATGTCGAGGCGGTGATCGTCACGGCGGAGAAAAGGGAACAGAGGCTCGATAAGGTGCCGGAGGCGATTACCGCCTTTACCGCCAAACAGCGTGACCTGATCGGCCTGGATTCGATCCAGGACTATACGAATTTCACGCCGGGCCTGTCCTATTCCTCTTCCACGGACCGCCTGTTCCTTCGCGGCGTCGGTCGCGAGACCAACACTGTCGGCAGTGACCCTGGCGTCGCCACCTATATTGACGGATTCTACAACGCCGCGACCGTTTCCGCGGCGGGCGATGAACTGTTCATCGATCGGGCGGAAATCCTCCGTGGGCCGCAGGGCACGCTCTATGGCCGCAACTCGATCGGCGGCGCCGTCAACGCCATCTCCCGTCGCCCCACCGACACCTTCCAGGGCGAGGTTCGCGGGACCGTCGGCAACTACGGCGTGCTCAACGTCGAGGGCGCCGTCTCCGGGCCGATCGGCCATGGTCTGCGCTTTCGACTTGCGGCGTCGGAGACCCGGCAGGGCCAGGGCTATTTCCACAACCTCGCCGGCGGTCGGAGCGAAGGAGGCCGTGGCAACGGTCATTACGCCGAGGCCCAGATAGACGCCAAGCTCGGCGACCAGTTCGACATCTGGATCAAGGGATTCACCCAGGAGAGCCAGGGCAACCCGCGTAGCAGCAATGTCATCGACGCCTACGACTACGCGCCCTTCCCGGTCGGCGGCCTGACACCCGGCAGCGCCTTCGGCTATCTTACCGCCGGCTACTCGGCCTCGGGCAATTGCGCGACCAACCCCGGCATCACCAACCCGCGCAACTTCTGCACCAACACCACCCAGACCTCTCGTCTGAGCCCGTCGCGTGGTGTCACGGGTCAGGTGAACTGGCATCTCTCTGGTTTTGACTTGAAGTATATCGGCGGCATTCAACACTACGACTACAAACAAACCACCGAGCTCGACAACACGGCCGTCAATTCCTACAAATTTCCATGCGCGTCGTTCACCTTGTGCGCCTTTACCGCGCCTCTGACAGTCAACGCCACTCAGCAATTCAACTATGAAGAAAACAAGACGTTTCAGAGCCACGAGCTGAATCTGACGTCGACCGGTCCCGGAAAACTTCAGTGGGTCGGGGGACTCTATTACTATCATGAGGAGTTGGACCAGGAAGACCACTTCGCCATGCCCGCCCAGCCGCAGATCCTGGCGCCGACCAACATCGCCGGCACGGCGCCGGCGCCCGCCAATCCCTCCGGCGATGTGGTCTACGCCAACGGCAATATCCACGTCAC
The DNA here is from genome assembly GCA_903870555.1 of uncultured Caulobacteraceae bacterium. Lineage (GTDB taxonomy): Bacteria > Pseudomonadota > Alphaproteobacteria > Caulobacterales > Caulobacteraceae > Acaudatibacter > Acaudatibacter boreus. The sequence continues at coordinate 3,285 of CAIQDO010000331.1, read as the reverse complement.
GTCCTACGCGGCCTTCGCCCAGGGCGACTGGCAGGCCACCCCGACGCTGAAGTTCACCGGGGGAATCCGCTATACGGACGATCGCAAATACGGCGACGAACGCTTCAGGGCCCTTTGCCTCAGCGCGGCCTGCGCCTCGCCGGCCACCTATGGAGTCTACACCCCGGCCCTGGACATCACCGCCTCGCCGTCGATCATCTCCTACGCCCAGGACGCGGGCGTGGTGTCGGGGCCGACGATCGACACCGCGACCGGCATCGCCACCCGGATATTGTCCGGACGCTGGAGCGCCGTCACGGGGACCGCCGGCGCGAGCTGGACGCCGGACGACCGCACCCTCGCCTATGCACGCTACAGCCGCGGCTATAAGGCCGGCGGCTTCAACGCCGGCGGCATCTCACCCGATCCGGAGACCGCGCCCGAGACGGTCGACGCCTTCGAGGTCGGCGCCAAACGCCTCTTCGGCGGCACGCTGCAGGTGAATGCGGCCGCGTTCTACTATGACTACCGGAACCTGCAGGTCCCCCTGACGGTCAACACCTCGTCAGTCGCCATGACGGAGTTCTTCAACCTCAAGGACGTGGTCTCCTATGGCTTCGAACTCGAGGGTCATTGGCAGGCGACCCGCCGTCTGCAGTTCCTGCTCAGCTACGGCTATCTGGACGCCACCATTCGCCAGGGCTGTTGCTTCATCGACGGCGCCGATCCCTACGCGCTGCAGCCGTCGGCCAAGGCGGTGGGGACTCCGACGGCGTCGGGCCAACAGGCGCAGAGCCTGGTCGGCCAGACCGTGCCGGAATCGCCGCGCAACAAGGTCGGGATCAACGGCAACTACACCTTCGACTTCGCGGCGGGATCGCTCAATTTCTCGACCAGCTTCTTCTGGAAGGACGCCACCTATCAGAGCGTGTTCAACCGGTCCTACAGCCTCGCGCCATCCTATACCCAGGTGGACCTGCGGATGACGTGGACCGATGTGAGCCGTCGTTTCACCTTGATCGCCTTCGCCAAGAACGTATTCGACACGCTTGGCTACGACGGCGCCTCGGGGACAGAGGTCACGCCCGCCGCTCTGGGCGGCACGGTCCCGGCCGGAACCGTGGCGAGAACCGTCAGCCTGACCCCGCCCCGGACCTTCGGCATGCAGTTGCAATACCGCTTCTGATTTGGCGCATCCGGCGATGAGCGGAACTCGGGCGGGGTCGATCGGCCACCGGCTCGGCCTGCCCACCAAGATGGGCTACGGGCTGGGTTCGGTGGCCTTCGGCATCGCCAGTCAGGCCTTGTCGACGTCGATCATCAGCCAATATCTGTTCATCGTCGTAGGGGTGCCGGCCGTCCTGATCGGCGGGGCGATCATGATCTCGCAGATCGTCGACGCCTTCGTCGACCCGCTGCTCGGCCAATGGTCGGACACCGTCCGCACACGCTGGGGCCGGCGTCACCCTTTCATGTACGCATCGGCCATTCCCGGCGCCCTGGCTTTCTACGCTCTCTGGCACCCGCCGACCGCATGGCCGCTGGGACAGCTGTTCACCTATATGGTCGTGGTGCTCGTCATCGTGCGCTTCTTCAACGCCATGTATGAGATCCCCAGCTCCGCCCTGGCCCCGGAGCTGGCGCCCGGCTACGACGACCGCACGTCGCTGCAGGCCTACCGTTTTGTCTTCGGCATCGCCGGGGCGGGGGTGATGATCGCCCTGCTCAACGGCGTGTTCCTGCGCCACGACGCGGCCCATCCGCTCGGCATCCTCAATCGCGCAGGCTACGGCCAGTGGGGGACGATCGGTGCGATCAGCATCTTCGTCAGCATCCTGCTGTCCACCCTGGCGACCCACCGTTTCATCCCCAATCTCAGCGCCCCGCCGCCGAGGAAGGTCAGCCTCGGCGAGATCGTTCGCGAGATCGTGGCCACCCTGTCGAACCGGTCGCTGCTGGCCATCGTCGTGTCGGGGTTCTTTTCGTCGCTCGGCGGCGGCGTCACGGCGGCGATGAGCCCCTATATGAACCTCTACTTCTGGGGGCTGAGCCCTCAGATCGTGGGACTGATGACGCTGGCCGGCATCCCGGCCACCCTATTGGGCGCCGTTCTGGCTCCGATGGTGTCCCGCCGTTTCGACAAGAAGCCGACGATGATGACCCTGTTCGCCGTGGCGATCGTGACGTCCCTGATTCCCGTGGGTCTGCGGTTGATCGGGATGATGCCGCCCAACGGCGCGCCGCTGCTGGCCGTGATTCTCGTGGCGGACAGCTTTCTCGGCACTGTGCTGGGCCTGATGGGCTTCATCATCGTCTCGTCGATGATCGGCGACGTCGTCGAGGACAACGCCGTGCGCACCGGCGCCCGATCCGAAGGCCTTCTGTTCGCCGCCAATGGCCTCATTCCCAAGCTCAGCGGCGGCGTCGGCGCCTTCCTGGGTTCGGCCATCATCACCCTGGTTCATCTGCCCAGCCATGCGCAGCAGGGAACCATTCCCCTGCCGATGCTGCGCGAGCTGGGGCTCATCTTCCTGCCGGTCTCGGGGATCATGAGCGGCCTGGCGATCGCGGTCCTGGCCCCCTATCGCATCGACCGAGCGACCCACGAGCGCAATCTGGTGACCCTGGCCGGCGGCGCCGGCTGAGGGCGCCGGTGGGGGCTAGGCGCGCCCTCGGGCGCGGCCCAGGCTCTTCGACGCCGCGGCGATCAATGGAAGCGTCCGCGGGCCCATGAAGGAGCCGTCGGCCATGCGGTTCATGGCATAGGCGACGACCATGCGGCGGTCGAAATCAAGATAGACCATCGAGCCGCCCCAGCCGCCCCAATAGCAGACCCGCCGCGCCGGATCCTCGCCCAGGGCGTAACCCAGGCCGAAGCGAAGCGCCGCGCCGACCACGAGGTCGGGCCCGTTGGACTGCTCCTGCAACACGGCCTCGCAGCCCGATTCCGACAGCAGCCTCCGCCCCCCCCACTGGCCCCCACCGAGCAGGACAGACTGAAGCTGGGCGATCGACCGGGCGTTCCCCAGGCCATTGCAGGCCGGGATGTCGGTGCGCCGCCAGGGCGCCGACCACGACCAATCGGCCCGTTCATAGGGGTTGCGAAACACCCTGGACGCCATGCCGGAGGCCGCGGTGTCGCCCGGTCGCCGTATCGTCGGTATCAGGCGGGCGACGCGGGGATCGACCGACGGCGGACTGGCGAAATAGAAGTCCGCCCCGATGGGGCCGGCGATGTGCTGGCGGAAATAGTCGCCGAAGGTCTGCCCGGTGACCTGGCGGACGATCTCACCCAGCAGATAGCCT
>CAIQDO010000330.1 GCA_903870555.1 uncultured Caulobacteraceae bacterium | reverse complement strand
CCGCCGCGCGAGAGGCCGATCTTCTGCGTCTGGGCCCCCCTTTTCCGCCAAACGCCGAGCGCTGGGCCTTCACATAGGTGGCGTCGATGGCAACGTTGTCCGTGGCCGCGCCGGATTCCGCCAGCGCTTCCAGCATTCTGGTCCACATGCGTTTTCGCGACCAGCGGTTGAAGCGATTGTAGATCGTCGTGGGCGGGCCGTAGGCCTCGGGACAGTCCCGCCAACGGCAGCCACTTTTCAGGACGTGGAAGATGCCGGAAATGATGCGTCGGTCATCTTTGCGGCGAGCGCCGGGTTGGTTCTTCGGCATGAACGGCTCGATCGCCGCCCATTGTTGGTCGTCCAGCCAAAACAGGGCCCGATTCATGACCCATCCCTCCTCGAAAACTGGTCCGAGAAAGGCGTGAATCATGATTTGCTACGGTCGATCAACCGGCTGATTGGGTTTGGAGCCTAATACTCAGAAAGGAGGCGATGAGTTTACTTATTCACAAATTCGGGAGTGGAGACCGCAGTCTGCCCTGGTTAGAACGATACTATCGTAAGGCGCTAGGGGGCTTGTGGGAAGGTCGGTCGGGGGATGAAATCCAGGCGTCGTTTGCGGCTGATCAGAACTTCGCCTTCCTCACAGTACCGCGTCCAGCTGGAGTGCGGCCGGAATCTACTAAAACGAAACGTCCATTCAATACAGAAACTAAGACAGCCGCTTTCTTTGCAACCGCACTACCCAATGGTACAAGATGCGGTATTTGTGGTGCCCTCGTGCATAAGAACTCCGTGCATTTCGACCATAGAAGGCGTGTGCGCGAAGGCGGCAGTGGTGAGGTTGGGAACGCTCAGGTCGCGCACCCATTTTGCGATTCAACTTACAAGGAACAGGCTGCATTTGATGCGGCCGTGCCTTTTGGCGGCATTGAATTGTAAATCGTCGTACAATCGGGTTAATGACCTTGGGCACCGACATGCTCAAGGCCCAGGCCGCGCTTTCGGCCAGCGCCGTGGTTGAGGGACTCGCTCGGCGGGCGTCGGATACCTTCGCGGCCCAGGGCCGGCTCGTTCAGGCCAAGCTGGAACGGCAGTTCAAGCCCGTGGCCGAGACGCTGGAGAAGTTTCATAGGCGACAGCGGCAGAGAAAGCCCGGGCCGACTGGCGCGGAGGTCGAAGGCGGCGATCGAGCAGCTGCCGGCCGCCTCGACCGCCGCTTCACGAGGAGGCGCGCAGGAACACACGCCGGCCCCGACATTCAGGGTTACGGATGGAAGCTGAGCTGCTACAGCTTCCGCCCTGAGGGGACCCCATGAAACAAATGAACACGCGTCTGATCGCCGCCGTCGGCGGCGCACTCGGCATTGGAGCTCACGGCCTTGCCTTGGCCCAGACGATTGCGCCATCGCCGACGCCCGCGGTCAGGATGGTGAAGATGCCGGAGGGTACGGAGGTCAAGCTCGCGATCAGGCAGAAGCTTTCGTCCTCGACCTCGTCGGAGGGCGACACCTTCGACGTCGTCACCACCGAGGATATTCCACTGTCGGACGGTGTCGTCGTTCCCTCCGGTTACGCCGGTCGTGGCGAAGTCACGCACGTTGAGCACAACGGTTGGATGGGCAAGAGCGGCGAACTGAATATCAAGGCCGACTATCTGAAGATCGGCGATGTCCGCGTTCATCTACGGGGGAACAAGGGCGGCGAAGGCAAGGGCAACACGGGTAACCTCGTCGTGGCGGCGGTTTTCTTCGGCGTATTCGCCGCCGCGGTGCACGGGCACAGCATTGTCTATCCTGAGGGCACTGCCGTAACGGCCTACGTGGACACGGACACCGAAATTCCCTTCCCGGTCGCGCCCCCGCCGCAAGCGAGATAGCCGCCAACCTCCAAAGACATCGGCGCGTCGGCGCCCAACTCGACGACGGCGCCGTCACCCCGGCAATGCGGGCGCGACGGCCGGCGTGCGCCTGCGTATGAACCTGGAGCGGTTCGGCGACTCCTGATACCGAACGGACCATGAACGTCGAGGTGCTGATCCTGATCGCCGTGCTGGCCCTGAGCTGCGTCGGCCTGGCCCTGTGGGCGATGGCCGAGCGCGGCGCGGCGCAGCGGGCCGCGCTTGAGGCGCGGATGTTGCGCGAGCAGGCCACGTCGGGGGCGGAGATGCTGAAGGCTCAGGCGGCTCTGTCGGCCAGCGCCGTGGGCGAGGACCTGGTCCGGCGCGCGTCGGAGACCTTCGCCGCCCAGGACCGGCTGGTCCAGGCCAAGCTGGAGGCGCAGCTCAAGCCGGTGGCCGAGACACTGGAGAAATTCCAGCTTCAGGTCACGGCCGCGGAAAAGGCCCGGGCCGAGGAGAGCGGCGGGCTCAAGGCCCAGATCGAGCAGCTGCTGGCCGCCTCCACCGCCACCCAGGACGAGGCGCGCAAACTGTCGGCGGCGCTGCGGCGCGGGGCGGGCGTGCAGGGGCGCTGGGGCGAGCAGATGCTGCGCAATGTGCTGGAGATGGCCGGCCTCAAGGCGCGGGTCGATTTCGAGGAGCAGGTCAGCGTCGACGCCGGCGCCCTGCGGCCCGATGTCACCGTCCGCCTGCCCGGCGGCGGGGTGTTCGTCATCGACGCCAAATGCTCCCTGACCGCCTTCCTCGAGGCGCAGGACGCGGTCGACGAGGTCACGCGGGAAGCCGGCTACGCACGCCACGCGCAAAGCGTGCGCGCCCACATGCAGTCCCTGGCCGGCAAGGCCTATTGGGACCAGTTCGATGTCTCGCCCGACTTCGTGGTGATGTTCGTGCCCGGCGACGCCTTTCTGGCCGCCGCCGCCGAACGCCTTCCCGACCTCTACGCCCAGGGCATGGAGCGGCGGGTGATCCTGGTGACGCCGTCGAGCCTGTTCGCCCTGTGCAAGGCGGTGGTCTACGGCTGGCGGGTGGAGGCCCAGACGATCAACGCGCGCGAGATCGTCGATCTCGGTCGCGAGCTCTACAAGCGCATCGCCGTCATGGCCGCCCACGCCCAGGCGATGGGCAAGGGCCTGGAGACGGCCGTCGGCCGCTACAACCAGTTCGTCGGCTCGCTGGAGAGCCAGGTCCACACCCAGGCCCGCCGCTTCGAGGACCTGAAGGTCGACCATGAGGGCAAGGACATCGCCGAACTCACACCTATCGAGGTGGCGGTTCGCCCCCTGACCAAGCTCGCCCCGATCGCGACGCCCCTCACCTTGACGCCTCCCACCTTGACGCTTGGCGACGTCTCTCCTACCTCCGGCTCATGACCGTCCGCCGCATCCTGACCGTCGATTCCGACATGACGACCCTCAAGCAGGTGTCCGCCCCCGCCGCGGCGGTGGACGACGGCCTGCGCCGGCTGATGGACGACATGCTGGAGACCATGTACGCGGCGCCCGGCATTGGCCTGGCGGCGATCCAGATCGGCGAGCCGGTGCGGGTGATCGTCATGGACCTGGCCAAGAAGGGCGAGCCGCCGGCCCCGCGTTTCTTCGTCAATCCCGAGATCGTCTCGGCCTCGGAGGAGACCGGTCCCTGGGAAGAGGGCTGCCTGTCGGTGCCCGACATCTATGAGGACGTCGAAAGGCCGATCCAGGTGCGGCTGCGCTACCTCGACTACAACGGCGCGGTCGTCGAGGAGGACGCCGACGAGCTCTACGCCGTCTGTATCCAGCACGAGATGGACCACCTCAACGGCGTGCTGTTCATTGACCACCTGTCGCGCCTCAAGCGCGAGCGGGCGGTGGCCAAGGTCAAGAAGGCGGCCCGCGCCGACGCCTGACCGCCATTTGCGGCCTTCTCCTTTGACCGGGCCGGGGCGATAAGCCCGCCATGCGCCTCGCTTTCCTCGGCACGCCCGATTTCGCCGTCCCCACCCTCGCCGCCCTGATCGCGGCCGGGCATGAGATCGCCTGCGTCTATTCCCAGCCGCCGTCCCCGCGCGGCCGGGGCCACGCCCTCAAGCCTTCTCCGGTTCACGCCTACGCCGAGGCGGCGGGTTTGATGGTGCGCACGCCGGTGTCGATGAAGGACGAGGCGGAAATCGCCGCCTTCGCCGCCTTGAATCTCGACGCGGCGGTGGTGGTGGCGTTCGGCCAGATCCTGACCGCCGCCGTGCTCGAGGCGCCGCGGCTGGGCTGCTACAACCTGCACGGCTCGCTGCTGCCCCGCTGGCGCGGCGCGGCGCCGATCCACCGGGCGGTGATGGCCGGCGACGCCGAGACCGGCGCCGAGGTGATGCGGATGACCGAGGGCCTTGACGAGGGTCCGGTGCTCGGTTCGGTTCGCACGCCGATCGACGCTCTCGACACGACCGGCTCGGTGCATGATCGCCTGTCCGCCGCGGGCGCGGCGCTGATGGCGGAGGTGATCGGCCAGCTCGCGCGTGGCGAGGCCCACCCCGTCCCGCAGGCGGAGGATGGCGCCACCTACGCCCGCAAGATCAAGACCAAGGAGGCCCGCATCCGCTGGGACCGCCCCGCCGCGGTGGTCGACCGGCAGATCCGCGGCCTGTCGCCGTTTCCGGGGGCGTGGTTCATCGTTCCGTCAGAGCGCGGCCCGGTGCGGGTGAAGGCCTTGCTGTCGATGGTCGACGAAGGCCAGGGGACGCCAGGGACGATACTCGACAACGACCTGCTGATCGCCTGCGGCGAGGGGGCGGTGCGCATTCTCAAGGCGCAGCGCGAGGGCAAGGCGCCGCAGGACGTGGAGGTTTTCCTGCGTGGCTTTCCGCTGATTCGCGGCCAGACGGCGGGCTGATGCCGCGCTATCGCCTGACGGTGGAATATGACGGCGGGCCCTATCGCGGCTTTCAGGCCCAGGCGGCCTTGCCGACGGTGCAGGGCGAGATCGAGCGGGCGGTGAAGGCCTTCTGCGGCCAGACCCTGCGCATCCACGCCGCCGGCCGCACCGATACCGGCGTCCACGCCGCCGGCCAGGTCATCCACCTCGATCTGGACAAGGACTGGCCGGCTGTCACCGTGATGCGGGCGATCAACGCCCACCTCATGCCCGCGCCGATCGCCATCCTCGACGCCCGTCAGGTGTCCGACGCCTTCCACGCCCGGTTCTCCGCCGTGGGCCGCCGCTACCTGTTCCGCATCCTCAACCGCCCTGGCCCCCCGGCCCTTGAGCGCGGCAAGGTGTGGCATGTGAAGGCGCCGCTGGACGCCGAGGCGATGGACCATGCGGCGCAGGTCCTGGTCGGGCTGCACGACTTCACCACCTTCCGCGACGCCGCCTGCCAGTCGAAGTCGCCGGTCAAGACCCTCGATGAGGCGCGCGTCGAGCGTCAGGGGGAGATCCTGGCCGTCACCTTCGCCGCCCGCTCGTTCCTGCACCGGCAGGTGCGGTCGATGGTGGGGTCGCTGGCCGAGGTCGGGCGCGGCGCCTGGACCGCCGACGATCTCGCCGCCGCCCTGGCCGCGGCTGACCGTGCGGCCTGCGGGCCGGTGGCGCCGCCTCAGGGGCTGTCGCTGATGGCGGTCGACTATCCCGCCGACGCGGTCTGAGCGAACGCCTCGAAATACCCGGCGATCAGTCGCTCGAAGATGGCGGTCAGGGCGTGGATGTCGGCCACAGGCGCCCGCTCGTCGACCTGGTGCATGGTGGCGCCGACCAGGCCGAACTCGACCACCGGGCACAGGGCGCGGATGAATCGGGCGTCGGAGGTGCCGCCGGTGGTGGACAGTTCGGCCGGCTGGCCCGTGATGGATTCGACCGCTCGGGACACCACATCGGTGAAGGCGCCGCGCGGGGTGAGGAAGGCCTCGCCGTTGATTCGCGTCTCCACCGTCACCCGGCCGGCGAAGCCCTCGCCCGCAGCCGTGGCTTCCGCCTCAATCCAGGACGCCAGAGCCGCGCCGGTATGGCCGGGATTGAAGCGGATGTTCAGCCGCGCCTCCGCCCGCCCCGGGATGACGTTGCTGGCGGCGTTGCCGACGTCGATGGAGGTGATCTCCAGGTTCGATGGCTGGAACGCCTCATAGCCGTCGTCGAGCACGCGGTCCTGAAGCCGGGCTAGCAGCCTCACCAACACCGGAATCGGATTGGCCGCCCGCTGGGGATAGGCGACGTGGCCCTGCACGCCTTCGACGGTGAGGATGGCGCCGACGCTGCCGCGCCGGCCGATCTTGATCATGTCGCCCAGCACGGCGCTGGAGGTGGGTTCGCCGACGAGGCAGTGGTCGATGATCTCGCCCTCCGCCGCCAGGGCGGCGACCATGGCCTTGGTGCCATGCTCGGCCAGACCTTCCTCGTCGCCGGTGATCAGCAGGGAGATCGATCCGGCGGGCGGGCCGCCTTCAAGCGCGCGGGCGACCGCCGCGACGAAGGCGGCGATGGAACTCTTCATGTCGGCGGCCCCGCGCCCGATCAGCACCCCGCCTTCCAGCGCCGCCTCGAACGGTGGCTGCGACCAGGCGGCGGCGTCGCCCACCGGCACCACGTCGGTGTGGCCGGCGAAGCAGAGATTCGGTCGCGCCGACCCCAGTCGGGCGTAGAGATTGTCGATGTCGCCGAACGGCATGGCCCGGCAGACGAATCCCAGCGCCTCCAGCGCCTCGCGCAGCACCGCCAGGGCGCCGGCGTCCGCGGGGGTCACCGATGGCCGGCGGATCAGGTCGCGGGCCAGGGTGATGGGGTTAGCGAGGGTGGCGGGGGTCATCGCCCTTCCTTAGGCTGCGTGGAATTGCGTCGCAAATCGAAGGTCCAACTGATGAAGACGATCGACATCGCCGCCGCCGAGACCCGCCTCGGGTCGGCCTATCCTTCGCCCTATGACGCGCCGGTGGCGGCGCGTGTCCGTCGCCGGCTGGGACAGGCGGGCGGCCTGACGGCCTTTGGCGTCAATCACCTGACCCTGCCGCCGGGCTGCTGGTCCAGCCAGAGGCACTGGCACAGCCACGAGGACGAATTCGTGATGGTGATTTCCGGTGAGGTGGTCCTGGTGACTGACGCCGGCGAGGAGACCCTGGGTCCCGGAGACTGCGCGGCCTTCAAGGCCGGCGAGCCCGACGGCCACCATCTGATTAACCGGTCCGACCGCGAAGCGACGCTGCTCGAGGTCGGAAACGACGATCCGGCGCGGGACCGCACCACCTACAGCGACATCGACATGGTCGCCGAGCCGGGAACCGGCGCCTATCGGCGGCGTAACGGGTCGGCGATAGGCTGACGGCGGCGTCAGTCCCGCAGCAGGTCGTTGATGCTGGTCTTCGACCGGGTCTGGGCGTCGACGGTCTTGACGATCACCACGCAGGCCAGGCTGGGCCCGACGCCATGCGGGTCGGGCAGGGTCCCCGGCACCACCACCGAATAGGGCGGCACATAGCCGCGGTGGACCTCGCCGGTCTTGCGATCGACGATCTTGGTCGAAGCGCTGATGAACACGCCCATCGACAGCACCGAACCCTGGCCGACGATGACGCCTTCGACCACCTCGGAACGGGCGCCGATGAAGCAGTCGTCCTCGATGATGGTCGGGGCGGCCTGAAGCGGTTCGAGCACCCCGCCGATGCCGACTCCGCCCGACAGGTGCACGCCGGCGCCGATCTGGGCGCAGGAGCCGACCGTCGCCCAGGTGTCGACCATGGTCCCTGCGCCCACATGGGCGCCGATGTTGACGAACGACGGCATCAGCACGGCGTTGCGGGCGATGAAGGCGCCTCGGCGCACCACCGAGCCTGGCACGGCGCGGAAGCCGGCGGCCTCGAACTGCGGCGCGTCCCAGCCCTCGAATTTGCTGGGGACCTTGTCCCACCACGGCCCGACCGCGTCGCCCATCGCCCCGGCGCGCATCACCGTATTGGGGTTGAGACGGAACGACAGCAGGATCGCCTGCTTCAGCCACTGCCGGACGACCCATTGGCCCTCGACCTTTTCAGCGACCCGGGCCTCGCCGCCGTCAAGACGACGCAGGGCCTCGTGCACCGCCGTGCGGATCGGTCCGTTGGTGGCGGGGCTGAGCGAGTCGCGCGCCGCCCAACCGGCTTCGATCTCGACCCGCAGGTCTTCGAGGGAAGGGGCGCTTGAGCCAGGTGTGGTCATGGTTAAGAGGTCTCCTCGACCCGGGCGGCGGCCAGAAAGGGCGCGAGGGTCTCTGTGCGGTAATGGACGAACGGGGCCTGACTGGCCGCGGCGTGGGCGCCGACCAGGATGGTAGTCATGCCCAGGTCGAAGGCCGGCCTCAGATTGTGCTCGGCGTCCTCGAAAAAGGCGGTGGTTTTTGGCGTGATGGCGTGGGCCGCGATGATCCGCTCGAAGGCGGCGAGCGAGGGCTTCGGCGCGAAGGCGGCCGAGCCGATGTGAAAGACGGCCTCGAACAGCCCGGTCAGCCCGAGGGCGTCGACCACCCGATCGGTGTGGATGGCGTCGGAATTGGTGAAGATCAGCCGCCGGCCGGGCAGGCGCAGCAGCGCCGCCCTCAACGCCGGTTCCGCCGTCAGGCAGTCGAGCGGAACGTCGTGGAAGGTGGCGTGATAGACGTCCGGGTCCACCCCGTGGTGGTCGATCAGGCCCTTCAACGTCAGGCCATGGTCGGCGAGGTAACGCTTCTGCAGCGCCAGGGCGTCGACCCTGGGCAGGCCGGTGAGGGTTTCGACGAAGTCTGTGATGCGCGGCGACATCCGCGCCGCCAGGCCCGATTCCAGCGGATAGAGGGTGTTGTCCAGATCGAACAGCCAGGTGTCGATGTGGCGCAGGTCCGCTCCGGCCGGCGAGGCGCCGCCTAGGGGCATATCAAGGTCCCGGCGCCGTGTTCGGTGAACAGCTCCACCAGCATGGCGTGGGGGCGCCGCCCGTCGAGGATCACTACGCCCTGCACGCCGGCCTCGACCGCGGCGATGGCGGTCTCCAGCTTGGGGATCATGCCGCCGGTGGCGACGCCGTCAACGATCGCCGCCCGGGCCTCGGCGACGGTGAGTTGGCGGATCAGCTGACCGTCGGCGCCCAGCACCCCGGCCACATCGGTCAGCAGCAGCATACGGCGGGCGCCCAGGGCTCCGGCCAGGGCGCCGGCGACGGTGTCGGCGTTGATATTGTAGGTCTGGCCATCCTCGGCCACGCCGATCGGCGCGATGACGGGGATGTAGTCGTCGACCTCGGAGTCGATCAGGCTGCGGATCAGCTTGGGGTCAATGCGGCTCGGCTCGCCGACGAAGCCCAGGTCGATCTCGATCTCGACGTCGGTGTGGGGATCGGAGCGCGTGCGTACAACCTTCTCGACCGTGATCAGGCCGGCGTCCTTGCCCGACAGACCGACGCCGCGCACGTCGGCGGTGGCGCCCGCCTGGGTGATCCAGCTGGCGATTTCCTTGTTGATGGCCCCCGACAGCACCATTTCGGCGACTTCCATGGTGGCCGCGTCGGTGACGCGCAGGCCGTCAATGAAATGCGACTTGACCCCCGCCTTCTCCAGCATCCGCGAGATCTGCGGTCCCCCGCCATGCACCACCACCGGCCGCACGCCCAGCAGCCGCAGCAGCACCGCGTCGGCGGCGAACAGCCGCGCGAGCGACTCCTCGCCCATGGCGTGGCCGCCGTACTTGATCACCACGGTCTGGCGGTCGTGGATCTGGATATAGGGCAGGGCTTCGGCCAGGGTCTTGGCGGTCACCCAGCCGGCTTCTTCGGGGCTGTCGGTCAAGGCGTCTCCAGGGGCTTAGGGTCCAGAGCCTTAAGTGGCCGATCGGCGCGAAATAGCGAAGCGCCGGGGCCTTGTCATGCGAAAGCGGCGGCGGCGATCTCGGCGCGCAGTTCGGCCATGCCGTCGCCCTTCTCGGCCGAGGTGGCGATCACCCTCGGGAAGGCGGCCGGGCGCTTGGCGATCGCGGCGGTCGTCGCGGCCGCCACCGCCGCGACCTCGCCGGCCTTCAGCTTGTCAGCCTTGGTCAGCACGATCTGGTAGGACACCGCCGCCTTGTCCAGCGCGTCCAGGGCCTCGCCGTCGGGGGCCTTGAGGCCGTGACGGGCGTCGATCAGCAGATAGACCCGCTTGAGGTTGGGCCGGCCGCGCAGATAGGCCCGGCCGAGGTCCTGGAACTTGCGCGCCGCGCCCCGCGACACCTTGGCGAAGCCGTAGCCGGGCAGGTCGACGAGGCGCAGGCGGTCGTCGAGAAGGAAGAAGTTGATCTCACGGGTGCGGCCCGGTTCGGTGGAGGCCCGGGCCAGCCTGTGGCGGTTGACCAGGGCGTTGATCAGCGACGACTTGCCGACGTTGGAACGGCCCGCGAAGGCCACTTCCGGCAGTTCAGCGCCAGGCAGACCGTCCATCGTCACAGCGCCCATCAGGAAGTCGCACTGCCGGGCAAACAACACCCGCGCCGCCTCGAGATCCTCGGTCCCGAAGGCCGCCGCGGCCGGGGCCTCCGGCGCCGGGACCTCCGGCGGGGGGGGCTCACTCACCCGGGTGTCCCGGGCTTGGCCGAGAAGCGGGCGAAGAAGTCGTCGATGGGATTGTCGACCTTGAACCGCCGCATCATCACATACTGCTGCAGAATGGTGATCAGGCTGCTCCAGGTCCAGTAGATCAGCAGGCCGACGGCGTACTGGGCCAGGATGAAGGTGAACATGATCGGCATGAACTTGAAGATCAGCTGCTGGGTCGGATCGATGCCGGTCTGCGGGGTCATCGACTGGCTCAGCCACATGCTCGCGCCGTACAACAGCGGCCACACACCGACATGCAGGAAGCCGAGCATGCCGCCGACGGCGAGCAGGCCGCCGATCGCCGGCGTGGTCGCCGGATCCCAAGGAATCAGGCCGAACAGATTGAGGAAGGTGGTGGGGTCGGGCGCCGACAGGTCGTGGATCCATCCGAAGAACGGCGCGTGCCGCATCTCGATGGTGACGGTGAACAGTTTGGTCAGCGAGTAGAACACCGGAATCTGGAACAGGATCGGGATGCAGCCGGTAATCGGATTGACCTTTTCCCGCGCATAGAGGGCCATCATCTCCTTCTGCTGCGCGGTCGGGTCGTCCTTCAGTCGTTTCTGCAACGCCTGGAGCTCGGGCTGAATCTTCTTCATCTTCACCCCCATCTCGAAGCCCTTGTTGGCCAGGGGGAAGGTGATCAGTCGGATCACGATGGTCAGCATCAGGATGGCGACGCCGAAGTTGCCGACATGCTGGTAGAAGAACTCCAGCAGACTGAAGATCGGCTTGGTCAGGAACCACAGATTGCCCCAGTCCACCGCGTCGCCGAAGCGCGGCGCGCCGAGGGCGGCGCCGTAGGCGTTGAGCACCGGCACGGTCTTGGCGCCGGCGAACAGATGGCTGACTTCGGTGATCTGGGCGCCGGGTGCGATCGCGCGGCTCTTGCTGGAGTAGGTGGTCTCATAGATGTCGATGCCGGTGGCCTGGTCGGTTGTCACCCGGGCCTTGGCGTCGATGGTCTCCGACTGGGCGGGGATGAAGGCGGTCATCCAATATTTGTCGGTGACGCCGAACCAGCCGCCCTTGGACGTCCAGTCGATCTCGCTCTTCTTCTTCCAGTCCTTGTAGCTGGACAGGCGCAACTGCGGTCCGTCGAGACCAAGGACGCCGATGGCGCCTTCATGGACGATGTTGGATTGGGCGAGGCCTTTCGGCAGGCCCTGCCGTTGCACCGACACATAGGGCGCCAGGCTGACCGGGCTGGCGCCGAGGTTGGCGACGGTGTCGGTGACGGTGAACATCGACTGGGCGTCGATCTCGATCCGGCGAGTGAAGGACAGTCCGCCCGGCGCGGCGAAGGTCAGCACCACAGGATGGCCAGGCGAAAGGGTGTCGCCGGAGGTCAAGGTCCACTGCGTCGTCGGCGTGGGCACGCCGGGGAGGTTCGCCGCCAGCCAGCCCTGTTCGGCGAAATAGGCGTTGGCCATGCCTTCGGGGCGCAGCAGCTCGACTTCGGGCGAGCGCTTGTCAGGCAGTTCATGGTAATTTTTCAGATAGAGGTCGTCGAGGCGGGCCCCGCGAAGGGCCAGGGAGCCGCGCAGTGACGGGGTGTCGATGCGTACACGCGGGCCGACCGACAGGGCCTGTGGCCGTGACAGATTAGGCTGTGGCGGCCCGGCGGGCGCGGAGACCGCGGTCGCGGCCTGCTCGGCGACGGCGCGCTGGTGGGCGGCCTGGGCCACCTTGGCCTGGGGATCGAGCACGAACATCTGATAGGCGAGCATCAGGAGCCCGGCGATCACCACGAAGGCGATCATTCTCTTGGTTTCGTCTTGCATGAGACTAATCTGGCCTGGTCAGGTGGCGTTGAGGCGGAGGCTCGCCCAGGCTTGCGCTGAGATCGGCGGCGAGCCTTATCAGCGCGCTTTTCATATCGTCAAGCAAGGGCGACCAGGGGCGCGACGCCGTCCCGCCCCTGGCAATGAATACATAGTCGCAGCCGGGCCGCGCATGAAGAGGGGCGATCAGCCTTGCCGCTTCGCGCAGCCTGCGCTTGGCGCGGTTGCGGACCACCGCGTTGCCGATCCGGCGGGTGGCGGTGAAGCCGATGCGGATATGTTCGGATTCGTCGCCCCGATGACGCGCCTGGGCCACCACCGCGCCGCAGGCGCAATGGAGCGCCTTGGCGGCGGCGAGAAAGTCCGGGCGTTTTTTGAGACGCTCAATCAAGAGCGGCAGCGCCGGGACCTGGGGGATAGGGGATTCAAACATGGCCCGACCGGGAACTAATCCGTTCTCGCGGTCCGGAAATCCCGCCAGGGTGCTAGGCGGTCAGGTTCTTGCGGCCGCGGGCGCGACGACGGGCGACGATCTTCTGGCCGTTCTTGGTGGCCATGCGGGTGCGGAAGCCATGACGACGCTTGCGGACCAGTCTGGATGGTTGAAAAGTCCGCTTCACGGCGAGGCTCCAAGACAAAGACAATCTCGCCGCGGGAACGGTCCCGAGCGAATGAGCCGCGCCTGTTAGGGGAACGCGCCGCGGGAGTCAATCTTCACGGGTCAGTCGCACGAGCCCGCCTCTACAAATCCGGGCGGATCACGGCCTTGCCGATCACCTTGCGGTCGGCCAGCAGGTCGAAGGCCTGCCGCCAGTCGTTTAGCGGAAACTCGGCGTGGACGCGGGGGCGGATCAGCCCGTCGTCGGCCAGACGCCAGACCGCCTGGATGTTTTCCGCGCCCTTTTCAGGATAGCGGCGGCCATATTCGCCGGCGCGGACTCCGACGACGGAGAAACCCTTGATGAGCGGCATGTTCACCGACACCGTGGGGATCCGCCCTGAGGTGAAGCCGACGATCAGCAGCCGGCCGTCGAAGGCGATGCAGCGCACGCTCTCGTCGAACACATCGCCGCCGACCGGATCGTAGATCACGTCGGCGCCCTCGCCGCCAGTGATCGCCTTGACCTGCTCGCGAAAGCCCCCGGTGACGTTGACGCAGGCGTCGGGGCTGTATTCCTCGGCGATCACCTTCAGCTTTTCATCCGAGGCCGAGGCGGCGATCACGCGGCAGCCGAGCACCTTGGCCAGGTCGACGCAGGCCAGACCCACCCCCCCCGCGGCCCCGTGGACCAGCACCCATTCGCCAGGCTGGACCTGGGCGCGACGGACCAGGGCGACATAGGCGGTGATGTAGGCGGCGTTGTAGGCGGACGCTTCGGCGAACGACAGGCGTTCAGGCTTGGGCCGCAGGGCCATGGCTGCGGCCAGGGCATATTGTGAGAAGCCGCCGGTCTTGGCCCCGCCGACCACCGCGTCGCCGACCTTCCAGCGCGTCACGCCTTCGCCGATGGCGTCGACCTCTCCGGCCATCTCCATGCCGGGAATGAAGGGCAGAGGCGGTTTGTGCTGGTACTCGCCGCGGGTCATCAACAGATCCGGGAAATTCACCGCCGCGGCACGGACCCGCACGCGCACCTCGCCAGCCTTGGGCGGCGGTGTCGGCATTTCCGCTACGCCGGTTCCACCGTAGTCGGGGGCCAGGTGATCGACGACAAGGGCGCGCATGTCAGGTCATCCTTTGACGTTGGCGCCGCGTGTCAGACTGGCGATCTGGTGGCAGGCGCGGTCGGCGGCGGGGACGACGCCCGTTAAGGCGGTGAAGGCGTGGGGCAGGGCGTCCCAGCAGCGGTAGGTCGCCGGCGTCCCCGCCGCGATCAGACGCCGCGCATAGGCCTCGCCCTGGTCGAGCAGCGGGTCGAAACCGGCGCCGATGACGATCGCCGGCGCCAGTCCGGACAGATCGTTCTCGCGCAGCGGCGACAGCCGTGGGTCGGTGGGAGCGTCGTCGGGGCCGATGTAGTGGTCCATGAACCAGCCAAGGGTGGCCCGAGACAGCGGCCAGGCGCCAGCGTAGGTGGTCATCGAGGGACTGTCGTCGGCCATGTCCAGCGCCGGGCAGATCAGCAGTTGCAGGGCGGGCTGAGGTTCGCCAGCGCGCCGCAGGTCGTGGGCGACAACCGCCGCGAATCCGCCACCGATCGAGTCCCCGCCGACGGCCGCCACGCCCCGGGGGGCGCCGAACCGGTCGGCGTTGTCACGTCCCCAGAGGTAGGCCGCCAGCATGTCGTCCTGGCCGGCCGGGAAGCGGTGTTCTGGCGCCAGCCGGTAGTCGATCGACAGGACCGGGCAGCGTGCGCCGGCGGCCAGCAGGCGACAGAAGGCGTCGGCCGTGTCGAGGTCGCCGAGCACGCCGCCGCCGAAATGGGCGAACACCATCAGGGGCGCGGCCGGGTCCTGGTGTGTCGACCGATAGGCCCGGGCGGGAATCTGTCCGGTCGCGCCGGGGACCGAAAGCGATTCGACGCGGACGCCGGGCTTTGGATCGCCGGCCGACAGAGCAAGAGCCGTCGCTGAGGCGATGCGCGCGTCGGCCGGCGACAGGCTCGAGAGCGGCGGCGCGCGCCGGGCTTGCCAGGCGAGGAACTGCACGCGTGGATCGAGGGTGCGGCCGCCGACCCATACCACCCCGCCGCCGGACAGGGCCCGCAGCACGGCGCCAGGCAGCGACAGCAGCGCGCACAGGGCGAGACGACGGGGCAGGTCGGCCGCCATGCCGCGGCTCACCCCTCCACGCGCGGCAGATGAGGCACGCCGCCGAGAATAAACCTGACGACGAAGTCCGTGGCGGCCGGCACGTCCACGGGTCGCCGCTCGATCATCCGGTCGCCGATCTCCCGGGCGACGGCGATGCAGCTGGCGGCGAGGAAATCGATGTCGACCTTGGCCGACAGGTCCCGGCCCATGATCGATGCGAACACCGCGCGGACCTCCTCGAACACCGCCAGGATCTCCGGGGAGGCGCGCGCCCGGGGGGCCTGTTCGCCCTCGGCCGCATGAACCGGCCAGGCGCGATGCTCGGCGGCGACGAAATCGAAATAGGCCGTCACCGCCGCGCGCAGATAGGATTCGAAGTCGGTGGCCTTGGCGGACTGAGCCTGCAGGATCGGCTTAAAGCGCCGGGCGCCGTCGTCGGCCAGGGCGTCGAACACCTCATCCTTGGACCGGTAGTAGTTGTAGAACGCGCCCACCGACAGGCCTGAGCGACGGACGATGTCGCGCACCGTCGCCGTCTCAAACCCCATTTCACCGAACACGTCGCGGGCGGCGTCGAGAATGGCCAGCCGGTTGGCCGCCTTGGTCTGTTCGCGCTTGCCGGGAAGCAGAAGTTCGACGTGTGACATGCCTGACCAGACCGGGGCGCGCAGCGCGCCATTGGGGGAACTTAAGACAGCGCGCCGAGCCGATCCGTCAAGGCCATCGCCACAGACGGCGGTTTGTGCGGTCGCGAGAGACATCCGGGTCGGTCCATTCGAACGCCTTTGGTGAGGGGACTATGATCCTATCGACGCCACGGGTGCGTAGAGACGCGTTCTGGCGAAGGTTTTGCCTTCGGCCCGGGTGAACGAAGTTTAACTTGTATACCGCGCCGCGGCGCCGCGTGGATGACATTGTCGGGGGAGCCAGCTAAGACCGTCGCAGCTCCGGGGGACGACCGTACTGTTATGGACCGCATGAGACGCCTTGGGCCCGCCGTGGCGCCGCTGCTCGCCCTCGCCGCGACGTTGGCCGCCCATCAGGCGGACGCCGCGCCGCGCCGCTTTGCAACGCCGTCCTTGCCGGCGGCGTTTGACGGCGCGCCCGCCGGATCGCCGCTGTCGCCAGCACAGCTCGATCGCTGGTGGCTGATATTCGACGACGCCGGCCTGAACGCCCTGGAAGACGAGGCCTTCCGGACCGGGCCCGACGCCCGCACGGCCGCCGCACGCGTGCTTGAGGCGAAGGCCACCCGCGACAGTCAGGTCGCTCAGACCCTGCCCACTGGCAATATCGCCGGCAACGTCAGCGATCAGCGCTCCCAGAACATCGGCGCCAAAAGCAGTTCGCTGTTTCCCGTCGGCGGCGAAACGTTGAGTGAGACGGCCAATCTCAAGGTGTCCTGGGAGCTCGACCTGTTCGGCCGCCTCCGCGAGGCGCGCAAGGTCGCTAAGGCCAGCCTCGATGCGACCCGCTTCAATATAGAGGGAAGCCGGGCAAGCTTGGCCGCCAGCGTCGCCGACAACTATTTTGTCGCCAAGGGTCTGGCCATTCAGATCGACGATGCCCGCGAAACCGTGCGGATCGAGACCAACCTGCAACGGATCGCCCAGGACAAGGCCGATCTCGGCCTCGCCGCCGCCGCCGACGCCGACCGCATCGCCGGCGACGTCGCCCGCGCCAACGCCAGCCTTGAAGATCTCGTCTCACAGCTTCACGCGGCGCGGCGGCAGATCCTGATCCTGATCGGCCGTAACGTCGACACGGTCGACAGCCTCGCGCTCGTCGGCGCGACGCCGGAGGCCCCGTCCGTCCCGTCGGCGATTCCCGGCGACCTTCTGGCCCGCCGCCCGGACGTTCGCGAGGCCGAGGCCAAGCTTCTTGCCGAACTGGGAACCGCCAGGCTGAGGCATCTGGCGGTCTTTCCCACCCTGACGGTGCTGCCGCAGATCGGCCTGTCCCGGAGCGTCCAGCCTGGCGTTTCCTACAATGCCCAGACTCAGCAGCTCTTACCGTACCAGCAGGCGACAAGCCTCGGCTATTGGACCTGGGCCGGCGGAGTGACTGTGCCGTTCTTCGACATCCCCCATCTGCTCTTCGACGCCAGAGCCGAGGACGCCCGCGCCAAGGCGGCGGCGGTGGCCTATGAAAAGATCGTGCAAACCGCCTTCGGCGAGGCCGAAAACGCCCTGGTCAATCTCGACGCCGGCCGCAGGGCGACCGCCATCCTGGTTGATGGGGAGGCCCGCGCGCACCGTGCGTCGGACGCCGCGAACACCCGTTACGCCATGGGACTTGACGACCTGACTAGCGCCCTCTCGGCCGAACAGTCCTGGCGAACGACCCGCTCCGCCCTCACATCCGAGCGGGTCCAGACCCTTCGGCGCGCGGTCACAGTCTACAAGGCTCTCGGCGGCGGCTGGGCCTATGCAATCCCGGCGAAAACCCGATGAGACCCTCACCGATGACGATATCCCGAGTTCCGATCGTGATCGCTCTGATCGCCGTGGCGGCAGGCGGCTTGGCCGGCTGCGAGAAGAAGGTCGCCGAGACCGCCAGGGAGCAGGCTCGCACCGTCACCGTGGCGGCCGTCGCGCCTCGCGAGATCGAGGGCGGGCTCACGGCTTCGGGCGGGCTGTTGCCGCGCGAGGAGGTGGCGATCTTCCCGCAGATCAATGGCTATCGGGTGGTCAGCGTCTCGGCGGATGAAGGTTCGACCGTGAAAGCCGGCCAGGTTCTGGCCCAAATGGACGACACCCTGCTGTTGGCCCAGATGGCCCAGCAGACCGCCTTGCTCAACCAGCAGAAGGTGGCCGCCGAGCGCGCCGACGCCGAGGCCGCCCGCGTCAAGGGCATGGACACCAAGGGCATCCTCGCTCAGGAGCAGATCGACACCCGGCGGTTCGCCGCAGCCTCCGCTCACGCCGCCGCCAGCGCCGCGGAGGCCGCGGTCAACGACGTCAAGACCCGCCATGCTCTGTTGACTGTCCGGGCGCCCTACGCCGGCCTGGTGATCGAGCGCAATGTTCGGCCGGGCGACCAGAGCGCCGGCGCCAGCCCATGGTTCCGCATGGCCAAGGATGGTCAGGTCGAGCTCGCCGCCGATGTCGGCGAGGACGCCCTGGACAAGATCAAACCCGGCGCGCCGGCGCAGGTCACTTTGGCCGACGGATCCAAGGTCGAGGGCCGCGTACGGCTGGTCAGCCCGAGAGTCGACGCCGGCACCAAGCTCGGCAAGGTCAGGATCAGCCTGCCAGTCAGGGCGAACATCCGCGCCGGCGGGTTCGCCAGCGCCGCGTTCCTCGGCGCCAGCCGATCGGCCCTGGCCGTGCCCGAGACCGCGGTGCGCTATGACGCCAACGGCGCCGCCGTGATGATGGTGGGCGCCGACAACAAGGTGTCCCGCGTTCCGGTCAGCACTGGCCAGCGCGGTGGCGGCTATGTCGAGCTTCTCACCGGCCCGCCCGCCGGATCGCGCGTTGTCGAGCGCGCCGGCGCCATGCTGGTGCCGGGCGACGTGATCCGTCCCGTGGGTCCGTCTTGATGGAGCCGCGTCAGGACGCTCGCGCCTTCCGGGTCTCGGAATGGGCGATTCGTAACCCGATACCGGTGGCGGTGATCTTCATCGCCGCCGTTCTGGCGGGGCTGGTCTCCTATTTCGCCCTGCCGATCAAGAACTACCCGAACATCGAATTCCCGGCGGTGATGGTGCAGGTGACGCGCAGCGGCGCGGCGCCGGCCGAACTCGAAAACCAGATCGCCCGGCCGGTGGAGAACGCCCTGTCGGGGTTGTCGAACGTCGAGGGGATCAACTCCACCGTCACCCAGGGGGTGTCGGACACCTTCATCCAGTTCCAGCTGGGCGTGAACATCCAGAAGGCGACCGACGACGTCCGCTCGAAGATCGATCAGATTCGCAATGACCTGCCGCGGGACATCGACCCGCCAGTGGTGCAGCATCTGGATTTCGACGATCAGCCGATCATTACCTACGCCGTCACCGCCCCGTCGATGTCGACCACGGACCTGTCCTGGTTTATCGACAACAACATAGGCCGCACGCTGCAGGCCGAGCCTGGTGTTTCGCGCATTCAGCGCCTGGGCGGCGCCGAGCGTGAAATCAATGTCCTGATCGACCCTAACCGGCTGGCGGCCCAGGGCCTGACCGCGGCGCAGGTCAACAGCGCCCTGACCCTCGCCAACCTCGACGCCCCTGGCGGGCGGGTGGCGATCGGCGGACGCGAGCAGACCTTGCGGGTGCTCGGCGCGGCCCTTTCCGTGGAGCAGATCCGCAACCTGACCATCCCGACCGCGGCCGGTCGTTTCGTCCGCCTATCGGACGTCGCCGACGTCGGCGACGGCGCCGCCGAGGAACGTGGCTTTGCCCTGCTGGACGGCCATCCCGTGGTCGGCTTTCAGGTCAGCAAGACCAAGCTCGGCAGCGAGGTGTCCACCGAGGACAATGTCAACGCGGCCATCGCGAGGATCGAGGCGGCCAATCCGAAGGTGAAGATCCACAAGATCGTCTCCCAGGTCGATTCCACCCGGGACGCCTTCTCCGCGACCCTGCACACCCTGCTTGAAGGCATGGCTCTGGCCGCCCTGGTGGTTTGGCTATTCCTGCGTGACTGGCGCGCCACGGCGGTGACGGCAGTAGCCATGCCGGTGTCGCTGATCCCGACCTTCGCCTTCATGAATCTCAACGGATTCAGCCTCAACACCATCACGCTTTTGGGTCTGACCCTGGTGATCGGCATTCTGGTCGACGACGCCATCGTCGAAATCGAGAATATCGAAAAGCGCGTCTACACCGGCATGAGACCCTTTGACGCCGCCATCGAGGGCGCCGACCAGATCGGATTGGCGG
>CAIQDO010000329.1 GCA_903870555.1 uncultured Caulobacteraceae bacterium | reverse complement strand
GCCTGTGGCGGACCGATCTGGCGGCCGCCACGCCGGCGACTCCGATCACCGGCTATGGATGGTGCGCCGTCCGCGCCGCGGGGGGCTTCCTTTACGCCGCGCGCAACGACCGGGCCGGCGTGTGGCGGCTCGGCGGGACGCCGGTAAATGTGGCGCGGGGGCATGGCGCCGACCGCTGTTACGACTGGACCGCGTCGGCCGATCGTGTCGCCTATCGGGACGGGCGGATTCCTGGCCACCCCCGGATTGCCGTCGAAAGCGTCGGCGGACGACGCCTGATCGACGCACCCGGCTTGATGGCCCCTTTCGATGGCTCGACCCTGGCCTTCGATCCCCGGTCCGGCGCCCTGGCCTACCTCGCCCAGACCGACACGGGCGGCATCGCCCTGGCGAGGGTCGCGCGGGAATAGCGCGACCCGGCGTAACCTATGGCCCGACGCCGACGAATAGGGTGTCAGACCCGACGGAGAGACCGCATGTTCCGCACTGCCGCCAGCCTTTGCGCCCTGGCCCCGCTCTTCGCGGCCGGGCAGGCGATCGCAGCCGACGCCGCCCATCCGGCGGTGATCGAACTGTTCCAGAGTCAGGGCTGCTCGTCCTGCCCGCCGGCCAATGCCAACGTCATGGCCCTGGCGGGGCGTCCCGACATCCTCGCCCTCAGTTTTCAGGTCACCTATTGGGACCAGCTCGGCTGGAAGGACACCTTCGGCTCGCCGCAATACACGTTCCGCCAGTGGGACTACGCCCACGCCTTCCATCACGGCGACGTATGGACGCCGCAGGTGGTGATCAACGGCCGCGCCGACGTCGTTGGCGTCCGGCCCGGAGAGATCGAGCGGGCGCTCGTTCAGGCCGACCGCGGCGTCGGCGGGCCGGATATCCGCATCGCCGGCGGCCGGGTGGTCGTGACTGGCGCGCCGCCGGCCGGTGGCGCTCAGGTGTGGGTCGCCTTCTATGATCCGAACATCGTCCAGGTGCCGATCGCGCGCGGCGAGAACGGCGGACGGACCCTGCCGCATCGCAATGTCGTTCGCAGCCTCGTTCGCCTGGGTGACTGGTCGGCCGCGTCGAGCGCCTGGGCGATCCCGGCCGCCAGCGCCGCCGGGCTGAAGGCCGCGATCCTCGTTCAGCGCGGTCCTGGTGGCCCGATCCTGGCCGCCGCCCGAGCCTGAGGCCCGTCACAATTCATCTTCGGCCGTCGGCCGCAACGCCATCCCGCCTCCGCGGGATCATCCGGGCGCGCGATGTCGCGTGTCCTTTTTTCAAGCCCAGCAAGGACAGACCCCATGACCCTCCGCACCACCGCCCTGATCGCCGCAATCGCCGGCGCGCTCGCCGCCGCCCCCGCCCTGGCCCAGACCAGCACGGGCGGCATGACCTCCGGCGCCATGAGCTCCGACTCGATGAGCACCGGCGCCAAGAAGACCGACTCCATGAGCACGGGCGCCATGAGTTCCGGCGCCATGACCACCAAGACCGCTCACAAGATGACGCACAAGAAGGCGAAGTCGTCCGGCGCCATGAGCTCGGGCGCCATGTCGTCCGGCGCAATGAGCAGCGACGCCATGAGCCACTCGTCGACCACCCCGCACTGAGGTCTTCTCGGCTAAAGCTTCCTCCCCTGCGCGGAGCGCGGGGGAGGGGGCCGCCGAAGGCGGTGCAGGGAGCGAACGGCGTTTGCCGCTGTTTTCATTGCCCCTCCGAGCGGCGACACACCCCCTTCGTCACGGCGCTACGCGCCGCGCCACCTCCCCCGCGCTTCGCTCAGGGGAGGATCTTTTGCGTCGTGAATGGCCCCAGTCCGTGGCGGGGCGGTCGGGATCAGATCCCGGCGTACCACTCGTAGCCGCGGTCTTCCCAATAGCCGCCCTTGCCGCCGTAAAGCCCCGACAGGCGGTCGGTGAGCTGGATTCGCTGGACGTATTTGGCCTGCTTATAGCCGAGCTGCCGTTCCACCCTCAGGCGCAGCGGCGCGCCGTGGCCGACGTCGAGCGGCTTGCCGTTCATCGCGTGGGCGAGGATCGTCTGCGGGTGGCGGGCGTCCTCCAGCGCGATGCTTTCATAGTATTGGCCCGGCGCCTGCATGCCGCCCTTCTCCGGTTCCCCCTCCAGGTTGTCGGCGCAGTGGAACACCGCGTATTTCGCCTGGGGCAAGACCCCGGCCGCCTTGAGCAGCAGGCCTACCGGCACACCGGTCCATTGGCCGATGGCGCTCCAGCCCTCCACACAGTCGTGGCGGGTGATCTGGGTGCGGCAGGGAAGGGCGCGGATCTGGGCCACGGAGAGGGACAGCGGTTTGGCCACCATGCCGTCGACCGTCAGCCGCCAGCTGGCGAAATTCTCATTGACGGCGTCCTCATAGTCCTCGCCGCCCGGATAGAGTGTGCCGTTGGCCTTGAACTTCGTCGAGATGTCGGAGACGCGGTATTCCCGCGCCATGGCGCCGCCCGACAGCAGGAACCTCTGGCTGGACAGGGTCCAGGACTCGGCATGGGCCAGCACGCGTTGAAAACCGGACTGGCCGGTGAGGGCGTCGCCGGGGAGGATCTTCGAACAGCCGGTCAGGGCCAGGCCCGACCCGGCGGCGCCGGCGATCAGGGCGTGTCTGCGGGTGATCAGGCTCATTGGCCGACTCCGTCGTGGGCATGGTCTTGGGGAACGGCGTAGCGGCCGGTGATCATCGAGGCGATCTCGTTGATCGGCCCGGCCAGCACGACCTCGATCAGGTGAACGGCGACGAAAGCCACCAGGCCCGAGGCGCACAGGAAGTGGATCGACCGCGCCGATTGCCGGCCGCCAAACAGGTCCAGGAGCCAGGGGGCGAAGGCGTTGAAGCCGGGCGACATGGTCAGGCCGGTCAGCACCATCAGGCTGATCAGGGTGATCACGCCAAGATAGGCCAGCCGCTGGAGGACGTTGTAGCGCTTGGCCGCCTCGCCGACGGGATGCTTCAGTTGGACGTGATCGAGCACCGAGCGCGGGATCGCCTTCAGGTCGTCGACCGTCGGCACGATGTCGCGTTTCAGGTGTCGGCTGATCAGGCCCCATAGCAGATAGACCGCGCCATTGGCCGCCAACACCCAGGCGAACAAGAAGTGCCAATGCCGGGCGTCGGCCAGGTCCTGGTAGCTGGGAATGGTCAGGGACGACGGCCAGGCCTTGACGATCTCCTGGCCTTTGTCCTTCGCTACGCCGAGCAGGCCGGTGGTGTCGAAGCGCCAGGACCCGATCGTCGTGACGCCGCGGGTCCCCGCCGCGCCCTGGGTCGCCGCGATCGACAGCCAGGGCCGGTCGTATTCGTCGCCCTTCAGGCCCCAATAGAGCCGGGGATGGGCGTTAAAGATGTTCAGGCCGCTTCCGATCATCACCACGATGACGAGGGCGTTGAGCCAATGGGTCAAGCGCACCAACACCGTGTGGCGATAGATCACTTCGCGCCGCCGTCGAACGCCTTTCGGGGCGGCGCGGCTGTCCGGTGCGTCGATGGTGGCTGTCATGCGATCGGTCCCCTCTGGTCGGCGAACAGGCCAGTTCGCGCCAAGCGTCGCCGAGGTTACATCGGCGGCTCCGCTCGGTGGCGGAAAACAGCACTTTATCGGCAAACAAATCTCAAATGTTGTAACCTCGACCGACGCTGTGACGAAGGGTCCGGCAAGGAGCGCGATGGAAACCTCCGAGGCGGAGTTGAAGGTGTTGATGATCGCCAGTCTCGGCGGCGACTCGGGCGCCTACCGGGCCCTGCTTGGCGATCTGCGCCTGCGCCTTGGCGCCTATTTTCGCCGGCGCCTACGCCGCGACGCCGACGATATCGAGGATCTCGTGCAGGACAGCCTGATCGCCATCCATACCCGCCGGGAGACCTGGGACCGCGATCAGGCGCTGACGCCGTGGGTCTACGCCATCGCCCGCTACAAGCTGATCGATCACTATCGCCGGACAGGCCGCCGGGTGATGGTTCCCCTGGACGACCTGCCCGGTGAACTGCGGACGGAGGACCATTCGGCGGCGGCCGACGCCCGCCGCGATGTCACGACGGTCTTGGACAGCCTGCCGGAACGGACCCGGCGCCTGTTGCACGACTTGAAGGTTCAGGAGTTGTCAGTGGCTGAGACCGCGGCGCGCGCGGGCATGAGCGAGGGGGCTGTCAAGGTCGCGGCCCACCGTGGTTTGCGCACCCTGATGGACCGGTTCGCCGGCGGAGGCGCGAGCCATGACGGATGATCTGATCGACCGCCTCGCCCGGGACTTGAAGCCTGTCCGCCCCGAAGCGGTGCGCAATCGCCTGGTTCTGGCCGTGGCCGCCGGCTCTATCGTTGCCGTGGCGGGGGTATGGCTGTTTCTCGGCCCCCGAAGCGACCTGATTCGGGCCCTGACGTCGATGATGTTCTGGATGAAGCTGGCCTACACCGTCGCCTTCGCCGTCGTCGGCGCGCTCTGCGTCGAGCGGATCGCCCGGCCGACCGGGCGTCCAGGCTTGCGGCTGGCTTGGCTGGCCGCACCGGTGCTGCTGATCGGCGTGGCGACGATGGTTCAGATCGCCAAGGCCCCGGCCGGGGGGGTGCGGACCTTGGTCATGGGCGGTTCCGCGGCCCTGTGCCCCTGGCTGATCGCCACCGTATCGGCGCCGTTGTTCCTCGCCCTGATGTGGGCGATGCGAAGCTTGGCGCCGACGCGGCTGCGCCTGGCCGGCGCCCTGACCGGCCTGACCGCGGGGGGCCTCGCCGCCTCAATCTATTCCCTGCACTGCGGGGAGACGGGCGCGCCGTTCGTGGCCATCTGGTACTCGCTGGGCATCCTCGCGCCCTGCGTCGTCGGCGCCCTGACCGGACCGCGCCTGCTGCGCTGGTGACCAGGCCTCAGAATCGGGCGGAAACGTCCACGAACACCTTGCGACCGTTGAGCCGGTAGAACGACTGGTCGCCGAACTCGCTGGCGGTGACCGGGGGGCGTTGGTCGGTGAGGTTGGTGGCGTTGACCGCGAGGCTGTAGCGGCCCCAGCGATAGCCGAGACCCGCATCCAGGGTGGCGTAGGCCGCGGTCGACGCCGTATTGGCCAGGTCGAGGTAGCGGCGGCCGAAATAGTTGAGGGTCGCCGAACCGAACAGGCCCGACGGCGGCGAATAGATCAGCCCCAGGGCGCCCAGCCAGTGGGGCGACAGGGTCAGCTGGTTGCCCGAGACGTCGATGTTGGCGCCCCCCTCGCTGGCGACATAGTGGGTGAACGTCGCGTCGTGCCAGCTTCCGGCCGCCGACAGCGTCAGATAGGGCGCCAGGCGCCAATGGGCCTCGGCCTCGACGCCTTTCAGTCTCTCGCCGCCGGCGTTCTCGAAGATCGGATTGCCGTCGGCGTCGGTGGTCACCACCACCAGGTTGCTGAAATCCATCAGGAACAGCCCGAGCTCGAAGTCCAGACGGCCGTCGGCGGCCCGGCCTTTCAGGCCGGCCTCGTAGCTCTGGGCGGTCTCAGGGCGGAGGATGTCGGGCGTATTGTCCGGGCCGAAGTCGACCGCCGCCGGCTTGAAGGTGTTGCGGTAGTCTCCATAGACGACCAGTTCGTCCGATCCGGATTGCCAGGCGCGAAAGCTCAGGCCGGCCATGCCCGACAGGCGGGTGACGTTGCGGGTGCGGTCGTCATAGGTGTTGGCGGTGGGGTCGAAGCCGTCGATATGGGTCGACGACTTGTGCTCGTGGGTCTCGTTCAGGCGCAGGCCGCCGTTGAAATCCAGCTCGGGGGTCAGCTTCCAATCGAGCTGGGCGTATTGCCCGGCGAACACCCGCTGGTCGTACAGGCTGTTGATTTCGTCGACATGCAGGTCGGTGGCGCGGGGCAGGGGCGCCGAGCCGTCCAGCAACGGGAAATAGCCGCCGTTGCGGCTGGCCTGAGTCCCGCGCCCATAGAGAACGTCCGCGCCCCAGGTCACGTTGGCCGTCGCGCCGAGCGGCGTGGTGAAATGGCTGTCGAGGTAGTCGTCGTCGATGTCGCGGCCCTGAACTTGGCTGTCGGCGTTGACCAGGTCCGAGCGCAGGAATCCTCTCACGTCGTCGATC
This sequence comes from uncultured Caulobacteraceae bacterium, assembly GCA_903870555.1. Classification (GTDB taxonomy): domain Bacteria; phylum Pseudomonadota; class Alphaproteobacteria; order Caulobacterales; family Caulobacteraceae; genus Acaudatibacter; species Acaudatibacter boreus. The sequence continues at coordinate 5,188 of CAIQDO010000329.1, read as the reverse complement.
CGCGAATGCGCCAGGGACGCGGTCAGATCCCACCGGCCGACCGGCGTCTGGCGAGAGTAGGTCATCACCCCATGGCTGCGATCCTCGTCGAGGCGGGCGTCCAGCGGATTGTAGTTGGCGTCCAGCGGCGTGAGCGTCGTCAAGGCCGTGCCGACCCGCGGCACGGGGCTCGGCGGCGCGCTGCGCGTGATGGTGAAGTCGAAGTCGAGGCCGAGTGTCCCCCCAGCCACCTCGCCGGCGGCGCGGTAGAGCACCCGGCTGTTTTGGACGTGCTCGCGCGGGTCGCTGAAGCCGTCGCGCTTGCCGTCAACGGACACCGACTGTCGGAAACCCCCGACGGGCGGCAGGGCGATCGAGCCGGCCGCCCGCCAGGATCCGTCGGTTCCATAGCCGGCGGTGACCGCGTTGGCCGCCTTGCCGGCGGGATAGTGGAGAACCTGAATCACGCCGACGAAGGCGGTGGCCCCGAACAGCACCGGCGCGGCGCCCTTAAGGACCTCGATGCGTTCGACGTCCGCGAGGTCGAGATCGGCGATGGCGGGGTTGAACGCGCCACCGAGCGGGACGCCGTCGACCACCAGCAGGAAGGCGTCGAACTCGTGTAGGCCCCAGAAAGACGGCACGGCGCTGGCCGGGCCGGCGTCGCCGCCGGCCGGGGCCTCGACGCCCGCCACGGTCGCCAGCGCCCCTCGAAGGTCGGTGACATGCCGCGCGCGCAGGTCCTCGCCGGTGAGGATGCTGATGTAGGCCGGCACGCGATCGGCTGGCTCAGGGATCCGTGTCGCCGTCACCTCGACCGGGCCGACCTCGACGGCCTCCTGCGCCCTGGCCAACCCGGAGCTCAACATCAGCGACGCCACGGCGGTCGCACCAATTCGATTCATCATGTCTCACCGCCAGGCGACGGCAGGAGGCGCTGAATTGGCCTGAAGCCGTGTTGAACGACAGTCTAGCCCAGGATCTATTTTGGAGGTGTGATCACGAAACCATAACGTTTGAAAATCGCCTGCGCTTCGGCGCCCTCGACGAAGTGGACGAAGGCGGCGGCTGCGGCGGACCGCGTCCCGGCGACGATGGCGATCGGGTAGACGATCGGCGGGTGGCTGGAGTCGGGGAACAGGCCGACGATCCGCACCTTCGGTTCGATCCTGGCGTCGGTGTCGTAAACGATGCCCAGCGGCGTCTCGCCCCGGGCGACGAAGGCCAGGGCGGAACGCGCGTTCTCGGCCCGGGCGAGGCGGCCCTCGACGCTGCTCCAAACCCCCAGGGTGGTGAGCGACGCCTGGGCGTAGCGGCCGGCCGGCACGTCGGCCCCGGCCAAGGCGAGGCGATCGGCGCCAATCGCGGCGGCCAGCGGCATACCGGGGGCGATGCGCAGGACGATCTTCGAGTCCGCCGGAGCGATCAAGGCGAGATGATTGGAAAGCAGGTCCCGGCGACTGGCCGCCTGAATCAGGCCGCGCCGGGCCAGATAGTCCATCCAGTCGGCGTCGGCGGAGATGAACACGTCGGCCGGTGCGCCCTGTTCGATCTGCCGGGCGAGTGCCGAGGAGGCGCCGTAGGCCGCCCGGGCCTGGGTCTTCGTTCGCGCGGAGAAGGCCTGGATCACCGTGTCCATGGCGGTGTTCAGGGAGGCGGCGGCGAACACGGTTACGGCCGCGGGCGGATTGGCGGGCTCGGCGACGGCGGGCAAAGGCGCCGTTGCGATCAGGCCCGCGATCAGGGCAAGCGCGATGCGACGTGTCGCGCCGAGGTGAATCGCCATGGCAGTTCCGCTTCCAACGTTATGTGGTTAGACATCATAACGCGTTCCGTGACCAAGGCTCCAGTCAAGACCGAAAGGACCCACCCATGAGATCGAACCTATTTCTGTTCGTGGCCATCGTGTGTTTCGCGACAGGCGCGGCGACCGCCCAGTCGGTGTCTCTCATCGGCCCCACCGGCCAGCAACACACGATCACCGCCGCGGACCTGGCCGCGATGCCGCACCAAAGCGCACTGGTGGCCGGAGAGAAAGGCCCCGCCAAAGCCTATGACGGCGTGCCCCTGACCCTTCTGCTACAAAGCGTCGGCGCGCCGGCCGGCAAGACCCTGCGTGGCCCCGCATTGGCCGACATGGTGGTTGTGACCGCCAGCGATGGCTACCGGGTCGTGCTCGCCCTGGCGGATACCGACGCGGGGATGCGATCGGAGAAGGTTCTGCTTGCCGACCGTTCCAATGGCTCAGCCCTCGGTCCCACCGAAGGGTCCTTCCGGCTGGTCGTCGAAGGCGACCTGCGTCCGGCCCGGGCGGCGCGGATGGTCAAGTCGATCCAGGTCGTGGCCGCGCCCTGACCGCTGTCGCACACTAAATTTCGGAATCGAGACAGGATTCAGATTTCGGACGTCCAAAATCATCCTGATCTCGGCAACCGGCGAGACGCGTTGAGAACCGTTCGCCAGGATCGCGCGTATAGGCTGGCGTGGAGGCGCCCATGTCCGTGCTCGAAACCGACGTCATCGACTACATCTACCTCGACGAGGATCACGAGACCCCGGTGCTGGTGGTCAGCGACCCGTTGGGGTGGCGACCGCCCGACCACAAGCGACATCTCAAGGCCTTGCGGATGAAGCTGAAAGCGCAGGTCGCCTTCATCGAATCCGGGCAGATCCGGAAGGTCTGGCCGCGCTTCGACGGCCGGCCGGTGCGGGTCGAGGTGGTCGCCCTCAGCCCCCTGACCCGTCGGGCGCAGGCGTTCTACGAGGAGGCGAGGCAGACCATGAGTCAGGCCAACATGGAACTACGGTTCCAGCTTCTGGACGCCTGACGGGCAAATCTCTATCACCGCGCGATGAACACCCGCCGCGCGACCGACACCGACGTTCTGATCATCGGCGCGGGACACAACGGACTCGCCTGCGCCTTCTATCTCGCCCGCGCGGGTCTGAAGGTGACGATGCTCGAGCGCCGCGGCGTTGTCGGCGGGGCGGCTGTGACCGAGGAATTCCATCCCGGTTTCCGCAATTCGGTGGCCAGCTACACCGTCAGCCTGCTCAACCCGATCATCGCCGCCGACATGGACCTGGCCGGTCACGGCCTGACAGTGGTCGAGCGCAAGGTGGCTAATTTCCTGCCGCTGCCCTGCGGGCAATATCTGCTGACCGGCGAGGGCCGGACCAAGGCCGAGGTCGCGCGTTTCTCGGCGAAGGACGCCGATCGCCTCGACGCCTATGGCGAGCGGCTCGACCTGATCGCCGATGTGCTGCGCGACCTGATCCTGCAGACCCCGCCCAATGTCACCGATGGCGGCTGGGGCGCGGCCCTGCCGGAACTGGTCAAGGGCCTCGGACTCGGTCGGCGGCTGTCCAACCTCGACATGACCGGCCGGCGCGATCTGCTGGCCCTGTTCTCCCAGTCGGCCGGCGACTACCTCGACGGCTGGTTCGAGAGCGACCCGATCAAGGCGGTGTTCGGCTTCGATGGCGTGGTCGGCAACTATGGCAGTCCCTACACGCCCGGCTCCGCCTACGTCCTGCTGCACCATGTGTTCGGCGAGGTGAACGGCAAGAAGGGGGCCTGGGGCCACGCCATCGGCGGCATGGGGGCGATCACCCAGGCCATGGCCAAGGCGTGCGCCGAGCTCGGCGTTGAGATCCTGACCGATACGCCGGTGCGGGAAGTGATCACCGAGAAGGGCGTGGCCGTCGGCGCCGTTACCGAGGCCGGCCGGGCGATCCGGGCGCGGGTGGTGGTGTCCAATGTCCATCCCAAGCTGCTGTTCCAGAAGCTTGTCGATCCGGGCGTTCTGCCGCCCGACTTCAAGGAGCGGATGGATCGCCACCGCAACGGCTCGGGCACCTTCCGCATGAATGTCGCCCTGTCGGAACTGCCCAAATTCGCCTGCCTGCCGCAGCCCGGCGACCACATGACCGCCGGCATCATCATGGCCCCGTCCCTGGCCTATATGGACCAGGCCTATATGGATGCGCGGATGTACGGCTGGTCGAAGGCCCCGATCGTCGAGATGCTGATCCCTTCGACCCTCGACGACACCCTGGCGCCGCCTGGCCAGCATGTCGCCAGCCTGTTCTGCCAGCACGTCCAGCCGACGCTTTCGGGCGGCCGGTCGTGGGACGATCACCGCGAAGAGGTCGCCGATGTGATGATCGACACCGTCGAGGCCCAGGCCCCCGGCTTCAAGGCCTCGATTCTCGGCCGGCAGATCAACAGCCCACTCGATCTGGAACGCACCTTCGGCCTGATCGGCGGCGACATCTTCCACGGCAAGCTTGAGCTCGACCAGTTGTTCTCCGCCCGCCCGGTGCTCGGCCACGGCGACTACCGCGCGCCGGTCAAGGGCCTCTACATGTGCGGCGCCGGAGGCCACCCCGGTGGCGGCGTCACCGGCGCGCCGGGGCACAACGCGGCGCGGGAGGTGCTGAAGGACCTGGGGGTGCGGAAGCGCTGACCCGTGGCGTCCGCCTCTACCGACGTGAGTCATCGCCGCCGGACCTGGGGTCCGGCGGTCGAGAAGGTCGCGTGAGGCGAGCGAGGCCAGCCGCCTACCCGGGCCGGGGCGGCAGGCAGGGTGGGGGATTGAGCCAGACCCGGAGGTCGTCGACACGCATCGCGGCGCCTTGCGCCCGCGGCGTTCGGCGCTGGACGCCTTGTGGGACCGCCGTGGAAAACGCCTGCGCCGCGCGTTCCCACGGCGCAATGACGACCGACCGCGCGGCCGGTTCCGGATCCGCCTCGTCGCCGACCGACAGGCCCCAGGCGGCGTCGCCGTCGGCCCAGGTCGTGACGGGCGTCTCGGCGGCGGCGAGGTCCACGGGCGCCATGGCGCGCCGTTGCGCCTGGGCCTTGAGATAGGCCCGCAGTTGGAAGGCGAGGACAACGGCCAGGCCTATGGCGTGGGCGAGGCGCGCCATCTCTCCGAAGATCGGCCGGCGGCCGACGCCCTTGGCGAGCGCCGCTGACCGCCGCGTCGCGTGGTCGCTCAGGTCGTCGACCAACCGCAGCCACCACGCGCCCTTGGCGAGGGTCGCGTCGATGACGGCGAGGTCGGGAAGGGCGGCGGCCGTGGACATGGGGAGAAGTGTAGGATATTGCGATATGCAAGTCAACCAGAATATTTGCGGATTGCGCAATTTGGCGTCTCGCGGGCGCCTGCCGGAAACCTAGGGGTGCGCCTTCGCGGTCAGTTCG
>CAIQDO010000328.1 GCA_903870555.1 uncultured Caulobacteraceae bacterium | reverse complement strand
GGTAGAGCATCTCCTGCATGCCCGGTCCGCCGCGCGGGCCTTCGTAGCGGATCACTACCACGTCGCCCGGCTTGACCTTGCCGGTGAGGATGCCGGAGACCGCGTCGTCCTGGCTCTCATAGACGCGCGCGGGCCCGGAGAAGCGCAGGACGCTGGCGTCGACGCCGGCCGTCTTCACGATACAGCCGTCCAGGGCCAGGTTGCCGCTGAGAACGGCCAGGCCGCCGTCGGCGGAGAAGGCATGGGCGGCCTCGCGGATGACGCCGCCCTGGCGGTCCAGGTCGAGGGTCTCCCACCGGCGGCTCTGGCTGAAGGCCGTCTGGGTCGGCACGCCGCCCGGGGCGGCCTGGAAAAAGGTTCGCACGGACTCGTTGTTGGTGCGGCTGACGTCCCAGCGGTTCAGGGCCTCGCCCAGGGTGGCGCTGTGAACCGTCGGCGTGTCGGCGTTGAGCAGGCCCGCGCGCTCCAGCTCGCCGAGGATCGACATGATGCCGCCGGCCCGGTGCACGTCCTCGACGTGCACGTCGGCCTTCGATGGCGCGACCTTGCACAGGCAAGGGACGCGGCGGGACAGGCGGTCGATGTCGGCCATGGTGAAATCGACGCCGCCCTCGTGGGCCGCGGCCAGCAGGTGCAGCACGGTGTTGGTCGAGCCGCCCATGGCGATGTCGAGGGACATGGCGTTTTCGAAGGCCGCGAAACTGGCGATGTTGCGCGGCAGGGCCGTGGCGTCGTCCTGTTCGTACCAGCGGCGGGCGAGGTCGACGATCGTGCGGCCAGCCTGGAGGAACAGGCCTTCGCGGTCGGCGTGGGTGGCCAGGGTGGTGCCGTTGCCCGGAAGGGACAGGCCGAGCGCCTCGGTCAGGCAGTTCATCGAATTGGCCGTGAACATGCCCGAGCAGGAGCCGCAGGTGGGACAGGCCGAGCGCTCGATCGCCGCCACGTCCTCGTTGCTGACGGCGTCGTCGGCGGCGGCGACCATGGCGTCGATCAGGTCGATCTTGCGCAGCTCCCCGGAGAGGATGACCTTGCCCGCCTCCATCGGTCCGCCGGAGACGAACACCACCGGGATGTTGAGCCGCAGGGCGGCCATCAGCATGCCTGGCGTGATCTTGTCGCAGTTGGAGATGCACACCAGGGCGTCGGCGCAGTGCGCATTGACCATGTATTCGACGCTGTCGGCGATCAGGTCGCGCGAGGGCAGGCTGTAGAGCATGCCGTCGTGGCCCATGGCGATGCCGTCGTCGACGGCGATGGTGTTGAATTCCTTGGCTACCCCGCCCGCGCGCTCGATCTCGCGGGCCACCAGCTGGCCGAGATCCTTCAGGTGGACGTGGCCGGGCACGAACTGGGTGAAGGAGTTGGCGATGGCGATGATCGGCTTGCCGAAGTCGGCGTCCTTCATCCCCGTGGCGCGCCACAGGCCCCGGGCGCCGGCCATGTTGCGACCGTGGGTGGTGGTGCGGGAGCGATAGGGAGGCATCAAAAAACCTTCGAGGAACACAAGGACAGGCCTCAGGTAGCAAATTCGCCGCGGCGCGCGAAGCATCGGCGTGATTTTGACCGGCGGCGGGTCGTGGTATCGCACCGCCTTCGTGAGCAAGCCGAGGACCAGCCCGTGAGTCACCCGACGTTTCTCTTCCCCCCTTGGGGGAAGTCCCGGCGAAGCCGGGGAAGGGGGCTTTCTGGCGAGATGGTCGCGGCGGCCGCCCCCTCCACCCCTTCGGGGTCCCCCTCCCCCGCAAGCGGGGGAGGAGAAGGTTCGTTGACATGAGCGACATCGAGAGCCTCGCTTCGGGCAAGGGGGCCGGCGACGAGAATTTCCCGGTGGCTTCGGTGCTGATCGCGCCGCGGCACCGGCCGGTGGTGATGGCCTTCTATCGGGTGGCGCGGATGAGCGACGACGTGGCCGACCACCCCGCCCTGTCGCCGGCGGAGAAGCTGAGCCGGCTGGCGGCGATCGAGGCCAGCCTGACGGACGAAAACAACACGGTTCCGGCGGCCGCCACCCTGCGCCGCGTCCTGGCGAGTCGGGGACTGAGCGACCAGCACATGCTCGACCTGCTGGAGGCCTTCCGCCGCGACGCGGTGAAAACCCGCTACGCCGACTGGGACGAGTTGATGGACTATTGTCGCTATTCGGCGGCGCCGGTGGGCCGGTTCATGCTCGACGTGCACGGCGAGAGCCGCGAGACCTGGCCGGCGTCGGACGCCCTGTGCGCGGCCCTGCAGGTGAACAACCATCTGCAGGATTGCGGCAAGGACTACCGCGATCTCGACCGGGTCTATCTGCCGCTGGACGCCCTGACGGCGGCGGGGATCGATGTCCGCGCCCTGGGCGAGGCCAAGGCCGGGCCGGCGCTGCGCGGGGTGATCGCCGGTCTGGCCGAACGCACCGCCGACCTGCTGCGCACGGCGCGGCCGCTGAACCCGGTGGTGCGCGATACGCGGCTGGCGCTGGAGATCGGCGTGATCCAGACCCTGGCCGAGGATCTGACCGGCAAGCTGCTGCGGCGCGACCCCCTGTCGGAAAAAGTGCATCATTCCCGCATCGAAGCCTTGGGAATCGCGCTGAAGGGGGCCGCCGGCGTGCTCGCGAAGCGCGTTTCATCTCGTCCAGCGGGCCGGCCTAGGGCATAGCTTCGCCCATGACCACGACCACGCCCGTCTCAACCGAGACCGTCAGCACGGAGACCAAGGTCGCCGGCAGCTCGTTCTACGCGGCCCTGCGCATCCTGCCGCCGAAGGAACGGGCGGCGATGTTCGCCATCTATGACTTCTGCCGCAAGGTCGACGACATTGCCGACGACCCGGGTCCCTCCCCGGCCGAACGCCGCGTGGCCCTGGACGCCTGGCGCGCCGACCTGGACGGCCTCTACGCCGGGGCGGCGCCGGCCAGCTGCGTCGACCTGGTCGGACCGCTGCGGGATTTCGGCCTGGAAAAGGCGGATTTCCTGGCTGTTGTCGACGGCATGGAGATGGACGTCGACGCCGACATCCGCGCGCCCGACTTCGCCACCCTCGACCTCTATTGCGACCGGGTGGCCAGCG
>CAIQDO010000327.1 GCA_903870555.1 uncultured Caulobacteraceae bacterium | reverse complement strand
CAGCAGGAACGGCAGGATCCCGAAGGACAGCGCCAGGGCGGTGACCAGAATCACGGCGGCGATGTTGGTGACCATCGTCGAAACCCACGGTCGCCAACCGTCACGGGTCAGGCCGATGGGCAGGCGGTTCTGCAGCAGGAAGACGAAGGCGGGGCCGAGGCCGAACATCACCAGCGGGTGGCGATAAAGCCGGTAGCCCAGGCGGCGTAGCGCCGGCAGGGCGCGAAATTCCTCCACCGTCAGGGTCTCGATGCCGCCGATCGTGCGGCGGTCAAGGGCGCCCGACGAGGCGTGGTGAATGGCGTGGGCCTTGGCCCAGTAGTCGTAGGGAGTCAGGGTCAGCACGCCGAGGGCGCGTCCGAGCCAATCGTTCAGCCGCTTGCCGGGCAGGAAGGCGCCATGGCCGCAATCGTGCTGGATCATAAACAACCGCATCAGGAACGCGGCCGCCACCGGGACCAGCAGCAGGCCCCACCACAGATGATGTTGGATAGCGACGCCGGCGCCGACGCACAGAGCCAGCAGCGGAATCGCCGTCACCGCGATCTCGAACAGACCCCGGTGCAGGCTGGGTGTCCGGTATCGGACGAGGCGCCTGGCCAGGGCGGCGGCGCTGAAGCCGGGAGCGGAAGCCTCCGGCAAGGGCATGGTCGACAAATCTTGGAATCCTGAACGGCATAGGCGCCGGCCGCGATCGGCGCTTCAGGCTTTAGACCAAAGCGACGCCGACGCGAAGGCATGGCGCTCGTCGATCGCCAAAAGGAGGCCCGCGTGTGATTGACGCAGCCAGGGCGCGAGGCGATCAGTGACACCCCGCCAGAGTAAAGGGTCGATACCGGTTCCATGCCCGCCGCGCCGCCCTCCGCGACCTCCGCGACCGCCCGAAACGCCCTGGTGATCATCGCAGTCATTCTGTCCGGCGCCGCCCTGCGCTGGATGGCCGATATCATCACCCCCCTGCTGCTGGCGATGTTCCTGGCGGTGATGGTCGACGGCTTCAGCCGGGTGATCCGGCGGCGGCTCCCGGCGGTCCCGGCGGGCCTGGCCATGGTGGCGGCGATCCTGATCTCGGTGCTGGGCTTCGGGCTCTGCGCCGTGATCGTGGCGGCCAACACCGCCGGCTTTCTGGCCAGCCTCGCCCGGTCCGAGCCGAAGATCAATCTGATGATCAGCCAGGTCGCCCGCCTCCTGCGGGTCAAGGGTCCGGGCACCATCGACCACATGCTGCGCCATCTCGACCCGGGGCAGTACCTGGGCTTTGTCGCCAATGGCCTGGAGAGCGTCGTCTCGAACGCCATCTTCGTGCTGGTCTATCTCGGCTTCCTGATTGCCTCGCGCCACGCCTTTGAACGCAAGGTTGTCCGGCTGTTCCGCCAGCGGGAGGAGCGTCAGGAGGCGCTGCGGGTGTTCCTGCGCATCCGCGATGGCGTCGAGCGCTATCTGTGGATCCAGACGGTCACGGGCCTGATCATCGCCGTCGCCTCCTGGGTGCTGATGGCCGTTCTCGGCCTGGAGAACGCCCTGTTCTGGGCCTTCCTGATCTTCGTGGTCAACTATGTGCCGATCGTCGGCGCCGTTGCGGCAATCGTCCTGCCGGCGCTTTTCGGACTCGCCCAGTTCAATGGCTACGCCCCCGCCCTGCTGCTGTTGGGCGGGCTGTGGCTGGTCACCTTCCTGGTTGGCAACATCCTGTTGCCCCGGATGCAGGGCGACAGCCTGAACATGGATCCGCTGATCGTGCTGTTGTCCCTGGCCTTCTGGGGCGCTCTATGGGGCTTGACTGGCATGTTCCTGTCGACGCCCCTGACAGTGCTGGCGATGGTGATTCTCGCCCAGTTCGACGGCTCGCGTTGGATCGCCATCCTGTTGTCGGCCGACGGCGATCCCCAGCAGCTCGGCCGCGGCTCCGAGCGCTCGCCCGACGAGGTCGCGACGGGAAATGTCGGATTGAGCGCCTGAATCCCGGTTTTTTGACACCGAACAGAGGCGCCGGGTGGCCAAACGGGCTAGGAACGGCTCGAAATCGAGGAGATCGGCCAGAAAATGGCGCATGACCAGTTTGGAGCCGCCGTCGGGACAGTCACGCTCGCGGCGCTCACCGAGGCGTTCCGCGCCGCACTTGTGGGCGTTGGCGGGCCGTCCGAAGACACCGAATCCGAGACGGCCTTCCTGTCCCGGGTGCTGGAGGACTATCGGCGGGAGGAACTGACGGAGGTCGGCGTCGCCGATCTCGGCGCGGTGCTGGCCGGCTACTGGCTCTACGCGGCCAGCGCCGCCAACGGTGTTCCCGCCGCCCGGCTGATCCGGGCCCGCGGCGCTGGCGGCGAGGATCTGGGGGCCGATCTGCTGGAGATTGTCCAGCCGGACGTTCCGTTCCTCGTCGACAGCGTCATGGGCGCCGTCACCGACTGGGGCGGTGAGGTTCGGGCGATGTTCCATCCCTTGGTCACCCGGGACGGCGAGCGCCGCTCGACCATCCAGGTGTGGCTGGCGCCGGTCGCCGAGGAGCGCCGCGCCGACCTGATCTCCAAGGTGCTGGACGCCGCCGCCGACGTCCACGTCGCCGTGGCCGACTATCCGGGCATGCTGGCCCTTCTGGCCCGGGCCACGGGCGAACTGATCCGGGCGTCGCCGGGGGACTCTCAGGCGCTGCAGGAGGATGTCGAGTTCCTGCGCTGGATGGACGCCGGCCACTTCGTGTTCGTCGGCGCCCGGGTCTATCACTACCCCCGCACCGCCGACGGGGCCTACGCCGCCGAGGAACCCGACTTCGATCCGGCCGACAGCCTGGGCGTGCTGCGTGATCCGACCCGCTTCGTCCTGCGCCGCAGTGATGAGCCAGCCGTGCTGGCGGCGGGGCTGAGTCAGCGAATGCGGACTCGTGATCCGGTGGTGGTGGCCAAGGCCACTTTGCGCTCTCGGGTCCATCGTCGCGCGCTGCTGGACTATGTCGGCGTGCTTCGCTACGGCCCCGACGGCTTGCCGTCCGGCGAGATGCGCTTCGTCGGCCTGTTCACCGCCCACGCCTACAATGAGCCGGCGCGCGAGACGCCGTTGCTAAGGCGCAAGGTGCGTCAGGTGATGACCGCCGCCGGCTTCCCGCCGGCCAGCCACAACGCCATGCGCCTGTCGAACATCCTGGAGACCTACCCCCGGGACGAACTGTTCCAGGTTAGCGCCGAGGAACTGCTGCCCATGGCTCTGGGCGTGCTTCACCTGTCGGACCGGCCGCGGTTCAAGGTGTTCGTCCGTCGCGACACCTTCGGACGGTTCCTGTCGATCCTGCTCTACGCCCCGCGCGACCGCTATGACGCCCGCCTGCGTCGCCGCGCCGGCGAGATCCTGGCCGAGGCCTTCGGCGGCCGGGTGACGACCTCCTATCCGACCTTCTCCGACGCTCCCCTGGCCCGGGTGCACTACATCCTCCAACTGCAGCAGGGCGTCCGGGTCGAGCCCGATCTGGCGGCGGTTGAGGCCGACATTGCCCGCGCCTCCCGCACCTGGAACGACGACCTCGAATCGGCCATCCGCGCCGCCAGGCCTCAGCCGGGTCGGGCCGCCGAGGCGCTGGTGGTCTATGGCCGCGCCTTCCCGCCGGGCTATCGCGACCGTCAGGACGCCGCCGAGGCCCTGGTCGACATCGAGGTGATCGAGTCCCTGGTCGCCGACGGCCAGATGCATGTTCGGGCCTTCCGCCGGCAGGACGACTCGCGCCGGCAGTTCCGCTTCAAGCTCTATCGCCGTGGCGACGCCCCGGCCCCGCTGGCCCGCGTCCTGCCGATCCTGGAGCAGATGGGGCTCGACGCCCTTGCCGAGGAGGGCTTCGAGATCAGCCCCCGCCTCGAAGGCGAAACGCCGACCAAGGTCTGGGTCCACGCCTTCGTGGTGGAAGATCCGAACGGCGAACGCATGAGCTTCGCCCAGATCAAGGTCCCGTTCGAATCGACCTTCCTGGCGGTCTGGCGCGGAGAGGCGGAAAGCGACCGTTTCAACCGCCTGGTCATGGAACTCGGGGTCGGCTGGCGCGAGACCGCCCTGATCCGCGCCCTGGCCCGTTACCGCGGCCAGTCTGGCCTCGATCCGAGCCAGTCCGTGCAGGAGGCGGCCGTCGCCGCCTATCCAGGCCTGGCCGCCCTGCTGCTGCGCCTGTTCGCCGTCCGCTTCGACCCGGCGACCGGGGCCCTGCTCTATGACCGCGCCGCCGAGGCCAAGGCCCTGGGCGAGGCGATCGAGACGGGGCTGATGGCCGTCGACAGCCTCGACCACGATCGTGCCCTGCGTCGGCTGGCCGCCCTGGTCCAGGCCATCACTCGCACCAACTTCTACCAGACCGGTCCAGGCGGTGTTCCCAAGCCCTACATCAGCTTTAAGGTCGCCAGCCGTGAACTCGTCGATCTCCCGGCGCCGAAGCCCTACCGCGAGATCTTCGTCTCCTCGGCGCTGGTCGAGGGGGTGCATCTGCGCTTCGGCCCGGTCGCGCGCGGCGGACTGCGCTGGTCCGACCGGCGCGACGACTTCCGCACCGAGGTGTTGGGGCTGGTGAAGGCCCAGCAGGTGAAGAACGCGGTGATCGTGCCGGTGGGCTCCAAGGGTGGATTCTATCCCAAGGCCCTGCCGCGCGGCGGTTCGGGCGCCGACCTCCGCGCCGCGGCCGTGGTCGCCTATAGGGTGTTCCTGTCTGGCCTGCTCGACCTGACCGACAATATCGGCCCGGACGGGGCGGTGGTTCCGCCGCCGTCGGTGGTCGTGCACGATGGCGAGGATCCCTATCTGGTGGTCGCGGCCGACAAGGGCACCGCCACCTTCTCCGACATCGCCAACGGCGTGGCCGCCGACTATGGCTTCTGGCTTGGCGACGCCTTCGCCTCCGGCGGCTCGGTCGGCTATGATCACAAGGCCATGGCCATCACCGCCCGCGGCGCCTGGGAATCAGTCAAGCGTCACTTCCGTGAGATGGGCAAGGACATCCAGAGCGAGCCCTTCACCGTCACCGGGGTGGGCGACATGTCCGGCGATGTGTTCGGCAATGGCATGCTGCTGTCCAAGGCCATCCGCGTTCGCGCCGCCTTCGATCACCGCCACATCTTCATCGATCCGCAGCCGGATCCGGGGGCGAGCTGGGTCGAGCGCAAGCGGCTGTTCGACCTGCCCACATCGTCCTGGGACCTCTACGACCGCGGCCTGATCTCCGAGGGTGGCGGGGTATGGCCCCGCTCGCTCAAGTCGATCCCTGTCAGCGAGGCGATGAAGACCCTGCTGGATCTAAAGGTCGACGAGATCACCCCGAGCGACCTGATCGGCGCTATCCTCCGTGGACGGACGGAACTGCTCTACCTCGGCGGCATAGGCACCTACGTGAAGGCCGTCGGCGAGGCCAACCTCGATGTCGGCGACAAGGCCAATGACGCGGTGCGGGTGAATGGGCGGGATTTGCGCTGCAAGGTTGTCGGCGAGGGGGCCAACCTCGGCTTCACCCAGGCCGGGCGCATCGAGTTCGCCTTGGCCGGCGGGCGGATCAATACCGACGCCATCGACAACTCCGCCGGAGTCGACACGTCCGACCATGAGGTCAACATCAAGATCCTTACCGGCATGGCCATCCGCGCGGGGGACCTGTCCGCCGTCGACCGGGATGGCCTGCTGGCGTCCATGACTGACGAAATCGCCAGCCATGTCCTGGCTCACAACTACGACCAGAGCCTGCAGCTGTCGCTGCAGGAGGCCGAAAACCTCACGGACCTGGACGCCCAGGCCCAGCTGATGATCGACCTGGAGGCCAAGGGCCATCTCGATCGGGCGCTTGAAGGTCTGCCATCTCCGGCGGTGCTGGCTGAACGCGTCAAGACCGGCAAGGGGCTGACCCGGCCGGAGCGAGCGGTTCTGTTGGCCTACGGCAAGCTCGAGCTGTTCGATGACATCGTCGCCAGCGCGGCTCCTGACGATCCCTACTTCGAGCGGACCCTGCGCGACTATTTCCCCGCCGCCCTGGGCCGGTTCGAGGGTGAGATGGCAAGACACCGTCTGCGCCGGGAGATCATCGCCACGGTGGTCGACAACGACATCGTCAACCTGTGCGGCCCGACCTTCGCGGGCCGGCTGATGGCCGGAACCGGTTGCGACGCGGGCGGGCTGGCGATCGCCTTCGAGGCCGCCCGCCGCACCCTGCGGCTGGACCAGGACTGGGCCCGGGTCAGCACTCTCGACGGTCAGGTTCCGGCCGCCGCCCAGCTCGCCCTGTATGGTGAGCTGGTGCGGGTCCTTCGTGGACAGACCTACTGGTTCGGTCGCCGCGCCGCGCGGGAATCCGCCGGCGTCCAGACCCTGATCGACCGCTACCAACCGGCCGTGGACCTGTTGCGCGATCTGATCCCTGGTGTCCTGTCGCCGTTCGAGCGCAAAGCCGCTGTGCGCCGCTCGGCCCACTGGATCAAGCTTGGGGCGCCCAAGTCCCTCGCCCACGCCTTCGGCCTGATGCGGCCCCTGACCTACGCCGCCGATCTTGGCGACCTGGCCTCCGCGTCTGGCTGGCCTCTGGCCAACACCGCCCATGTCTATCATCGTGTCGGCGGCCATTTCGGCTTCGATCGGCTGAGGGAGGCCGCCGCCGCCCGCTCGGTCGGGGATCTTTATGAGCGGATGGCCGTGCGCCGCCTGATCGAGGACATTCTGGCCGAACAGGCGGCCCTGGCCGCGTCGGTCATCGCCCACGCCGGAGGGCCCGACCTGGACGATCCCGGCCGGGACGTGGGCACGGTCGCCGCCTGGTCCGCCGATCGCGCCAAGGCCGTCAAATCGGCCCGCGACACCCTGGAGGAGATCGAGGCCTCTCCCGGTGGCTGGTCCTTCGCCAAGCT
>CAIQDO010000326.1 GCA_903870555.1 uncultured Caulobacteraceae bacterium | reverse complement strand
AGCATGAGAACCGACATCGGATAGTAAATCATCGGCTTGTCGTAAACAGGCAGAAGCTGTTTGTTGATTGCGAGCGTCGCAGGATGCAGACGGGTGCCTGATCCGCCAGCGAGTATGATCCCTTTCATCGCCCTATCGAGCCCCGCCGCCAGATGGTGCGGCGAGTTCGCCCAGTCGTTCGCCGGCGTAGGCGCCGTCCAGTATCGGCCGCCACCACCATTCGTTGTTCAGATACCAGAGCGCGGTGGCCTCAATGCCCTCATCAAAGGACACTTGAGCCTTCCATCCCAGGTCCTGCTCCAGATGGCTCGGATCGACGGCGTATCGATGATCGTGGCCAGGCCGGTCCGTCACATAGCTGATCAGGTTTGAGTAGGGGCTGCCATCGGCCCGGGGCCGCAGTCGATCCAGGCTTTGGCACAGGCTCGTGACCACCTGAAGATTGTTCCGTTCGCTCCGGCCACCGATGATGTAGGTCGCCCCCGCCGCGCCATCTTCGAACACCCTTGTCAACGCCCGGACATGGTCTTCGACAAACAGCCAGTCGCGCACATTGTCGCCTTTGCCATATATTGGCAGGGGCTGTCCGGTCAGAGCCTTGATGATCATCAGCGGGATCAATTTTTCCGGGAAATGGTACGGGCCGTAATTGTTCGAACAATTGGTGATCAAGGTCGGCAGGCCATAGGTTTCGTGCCAGGCGCGGGTCAGATGATCCGCGGAGGCCTTTGACGCCGAATAGGGCGATCTCGGCGAATAGGCGGTCGACTCGGTGAAGTAGCCTTCGTCTCCGAGCGAGCCGAAAACCTCGTCAGTCGAAATGTGGTGAAACCGGAACGACTCTTTTTCGTCGCCGCTCAATGTGAGCCAATATTCAAGCGCCGTGGTCAGCATGACAAAGGTGCCGATGATATTGGTCTGGATGAAAGCTTCAGGTCCGCCGATCGATCGATCGACGTGAGACTCCGCGGCCAAATGGGTGATGATATTTGGCCTGAACTCGGCAATGGCCGCCGCTATGGCTTCACCGTCGCACACGTCTGCTCGCAGGAACTGGTAGCGCGGATGGCCATCGACGTCGCGCAGGGAAGCCAGGTTGCCTGCATATGTCAGTTTGTCTATGTTAAGAACGCTATGTTCTGTATTCAGAATCAAGTGGCGAACCAAGGCCGAACCTATGAATCCGGCCCCACCGGTAACGAGAATACGTGCTTTAGAAGCAATCATATAAAGCGCCTTCTGCTAAGGTGTAACGGGATCGGCTTCCAAATCAGCGAGGGGATTGCCATCGTATAGAAACGGGCTGTCAAAATCCGCCAGCGTGGGCAAACGCATGTCCTTGTCCGACAGCACCGGCGCATTGTCCCGCAACGGCCACGCGACTCCGAGCGTCGGATCGTTCCAGCCGATCCCCCCGTCGCTTTGCGGCGCATAAAGTTGACTGACCTTGTACTCGACCTCGGTGTCGGGCTCCAGGGTAAGGTATCCGTGCAGGAACCCCACCGGGACGAACAGCTGATGGCCATTCTCGGCGGTCAGTTCGGCGCCGACCCACTTGCCATAGGTCGGTGAGCCCCGGCGCACATCGGCGGCGACGTCAAATATACGCCCGCGGACGCAGCGAACCAGTTTGTCCTGTCCATGTGGCGGAGTTTGGAAATGCAAACCTCGCAAAACCCAGGGGCTGCGGGAAAGCGCGTGGTTGTCCTGAATGAACCTCATCGTCAGGCCCAGGGCGCGATACGTCTCGGTATTGTAAGTCTCGGAGAACCAGCCGCGATCGTCGCCGAATCGCTTCGGGCGAATGAGCTTGACGGGATTCATGGTCTTGACCTTTGCGACCTCAGGAGGAGGAGCCGCGATCGGAAACCGCGTTCCAAGACTGTAGGATGGGCGTCCGGTGGCTAGTCGGGATCGCCGGGCGCCTGTTGCGGATTGGGTTTGAAGGCATTCCCTTCGGAAGCCCGCAACCAGAGGTAGGGCGGAACACTCGGTTCGGTGAACCGATAGGCTCGACCAAATCCATCCTCGCGAGCCTCAAGCAAGACATGGTCGGTGACAAGCTCGTCAACCAACGTTTTGGCCAAACCGAATGCGCCTACATCCGCGAATGGCGTTGCAAGATCGTCAAGGGTGAACCAGTCGCCAGCGCTTTGGGCCGCTCCGCCGAGCACGCCAAGAGCGCCCAGGTTGCCCTTACGGATTTCCTGTTCGATCTGGAGTTGGGTATGGCGCAGAATTCTGCTGCGAAACTCGTCGACCGCGTCGCGGGTCGCCGAGTCGACATCCTCGACGTCGACACGCTCATGTCGCCGTTCCAGCGCCGTCAGCGCCGAGCGGTGGCTGAGCATTGTGGCCAGGTAGGGGAAGCCGATGCACCGGGCGACGACAGCGTGGATCGCCGCGTCGTCGAAAGGCATTTCGGTGACCCGTTCGCCGTTTTCGATGATGTTGCGGATTTCCGCGCCGGTCATTCTCGGCAGCTGCAGGGCGAATACGTTCCGTTGGATCGAGGGAACGTTTTCGACAAGCTCGGTGAGGTTCGCGGCGACACCCGCGATCAGGAATTGAACCCGCACGGCGCGATCGGACAGGGACTTAAGCAATTCGCCGACATTGCGGCGGAAGCCATCGGACCGCGCCCGATCATATTCGTCCAGGACGACGAGCACACGTGTCCCTTCGATTTTCTCAAGATAGTCAACCGCTTGGCTGACGGTGATCGCTTCCGGCCCGAGAATGGAGGCCATGTTGTCGCCGCGTTCGCCCTCAGGCGAGATCGGCCCAAAGTCGCGATGAAACATCAATGGAATCTTCGCCGTGACGGCCCGCATGGTCTCGTCGAACTCCGACCCGGCGCCACAGGTTATGTAGACAACCAGGTAACGGGCTTCCTCAGCGGCCTGGGCGAGCACCCGCAACAACGACGTCTTGCCGATGCCACGCTCGCCGTAAATGATCGAATGGAGACGCTGGTCCTCGATCGCCCGAATGAGCGCGGCCAAAACCTCGGTCCGTCCCGCGAACATCCGCCGATCAGAGACGGGTTGAGCCGGCGTATAGGCCCGCCTAAGCCTGGACCGGATGACCGCGTAACGGTCCAGCTCATGCACATCAATCTGGTCCCCTGCCGTGGACTGAAACCTAGGCAGGGCGGGCAGGTCGGCATCCTTGGCCGGATCTGGCGGGGTGGCGGGAACCCAATGATAGGCTTCGTCGGCCGTCTGCGGAATCGTTGCGCGCAGCTTTCGTTTCCGCGACGGAATGAATCT
>CAIQDO010000325.1 GCA_903870555.1 uncultured Caulobacteraceae bacterium | reverse complement strand
GGGCAAATGTTCGTCGGCCGCCACCTGCACCAGCATCGCCAATATCGCCGTCTTGTCCGACACCATTACAAACGGGGTGATGACCGCCGGCACATTTAGCGGCGTCGACGCCCGCGTCGAGAACCGCCTCGACCAATTGCACACCAATTTCAACCAGTTGACCCTGAAGGGCGAGCATACGATCAACAGCACCCTCACGGTGGACGAAACGATCGGCTATTCCCGGTCCAACTTCGAAAACCCGGTCCAGACCACGATCGGCTTCGATCAGTACAATGTGCAGAACTTCAGCTACAGCTACGCCAACGGCAACATTCCGTATCTGAATTTCGGATCGGCGAACGTCGGAGCGACGGGCCCCTGGGTGCTCACCGAGGTGCGCGAGCGGCCCCAGAGCGCTGTCAACACCTATGAGACCGCTCAGCTGAACGTCCACTACAAGCCGATCGAGCAGGTGACACTTTCGGCCGGGGTGAACTACAAGGAATACAAGTTCGTCACCACGTCCGAGCGGTTGGTCAATGGCGAAACCGTAAGCAGCTCCAACGTTTACAAGGCGCTACAGGCCGTACCGATCTCGTCCTACGCCCAGGCCGTCAGTCTCGACGGCTCCGACGTCAATGCGCCAGCGGGCAGCACGACCAGTTGGGTCGTCCCCGGCGTGCCGCAGGCGATCAGCGCCCTTGGCCTGAACAGCAACACCTCGCTGTTCGCCCTCAGCACGACCGGCGATCTCGGCAACAACGCTTCGGATCGCGAACGCGACTTCGGCGCCTATGTGCAGGCCGCCTTTGCCACAAGCGTGCTCAGTCGGCCTCTGCATGGCAATCTCGGCGTGCGGTATGTCTCGACCAGTCAGGCGTCCCAAGGCTACGAGTTCGTGGCCAACGTCCTGTCGCCGGTGGCGGCCAGTCACACCTACGATAACATCCTGCCCTCGTTGAACCTGGACTGGGATCCGATCCAGCGGGTCAAGGTCCGCGCGGCGGTCGCCAGGGTCATGGCCCGGCCCGATCTGACCAGCCTTGTCGGTAGTACGACCCTGTCGGTCTCGGGGTCGAGCTACACGGTCAAGACGGGCAATCCCAACCTGAAGCCGTTCCTGGCCACCGCCTATGATCTGGCCGTCGAATGGTATCCGCAGGGTGGGGCGATCCTGTCGGTGGCGCTGTTCCGCAAGGACATCGAGACCTTCGTCACCACGACGACGACCAACATCCCCTTCACCGGCAATCCGTTCGGCATACCGGACAACGCGGCGACCGCCGTCTGCGGCTCGACGCCGGGCTGCAGCCCCTCCGCCACCTGGGCGTTCTCCACGCCCAGCAACACCCAGGGCGGCTATGTCCAGGGCGTGGAAGTGAACTACCAACAACCCTTCACCTTCCTTCCCGGCCTGCTGCGGCATACCGGCATCCAGGCCAACCTCTCCGAGGTCGGCTCCAAGGTCTATTATCCGGTGAGCGGCGGGGGTTTCACGGCCAACCAATTGCTTGGCCTGTCGAAGACCTCGGCCAACGCCACGCTTTACTATGAGGACGAACGTTGGAGCGCCCGCGTGTCCGGCGCCTACCGCAGCCGCTATCTGGTCAAGGTCCCCGGTCAGGAGGTCGGCACCGACGCCGACGGCTTCAACGCGACCTTCAATCTTGACACCTCGATCCAGTACACGGTCAACAAGAACCTCAAGTTTACCCTGGAAGGTGTCAATCTGACGGATCAGTATGAGAGCGAGTTCAACGATACAGGCAAAAACCTTCCCTATTACTATCACCACACTGGCCGCGAATTCCTGATTGGCGCCCGCCTGACCTACTAGGTCGGTCTGGTACATCGCGGCTTCGATTCCTTGGACTTGGATGAGCTTGACTGGTTGGCGGGACCGGCCGGTCGGCACATTCTCACGTGCCCGCCTGAGTGAAGGGCACGCTCGCGAACAAACGGCGTTCCGCCCCTCGCGGGTCGTGGACCAGTCTGGACCGGTTGTTGAAGATGAGCGTCGCGCGACCGGGCAGGGTGTAGCGATCCCACTTCGGGATCATGGGCGTGTTGGGATCGCCGGTCCGGGCGAAGGCGATGAAGCTGGCGCTCATCTGGTCCGCCACAGGCTGGCCGGCCGCGCCTGCGCCCGACTGGGGGACGTCGACGGTGTCGAAGACGAGCGGGATATCGAGCGTATGGTAGGCGCCCCATTTGCCGCCATCGACGGGCGAGCCCCAATCGAGCTGGTAGACATGGGCCGGGACCCCTTGTCGCGCGCGCAACTCCGCTTCGATCAGGGCGCCGCGCCAGGATCGACTGGCGGTCGTCGCGGCGAAGAACACGTCCGTCGGGGAATAGGCGGGATGAAGCTCGCGGTAGGCGGCGACCACGATCGCCGGTT
>CAIQDO010000324.1 GCA_903870555.1 uncultured Caulobacteraceae bacterium | reverse complement strand
GCTGTTCAATAACACCGCCTCCTTCAGGGCCAGCTGCGGCTCGGTCGGCACCTGCGGCGGCTGCGCGGTCAGCGACTGCGCTTTCACCGTCCGGTTCATGATTGAAGTGCTGACCGTGCTGCGCGCGCCGTCTATCTGCGGACTATCCGCGGAGCCGCCGATCGTGCATGTCCATAGCGCCGAGATTGAGGGCGGCAACATCCCGGCCACCATCACCAAGTTTATCGCGAGCGGCGACTTCATTGACGCAGAACTGGCGATGGAGGCAAAGGAAACGATTTCCCCCCTGTCGCTAGACGACAAGCTCGCGAAGGTTCGGGCGGCGCCAATCTGTACGGGTTCGGGCTTGCAGCAGTTGGCCGGCTATACGGGGCTGGATGTCGATGTCGGGCCTGGCATTGCGCTCAAGGCCATTCATCCGCCCATCGAAGCGCCGACGTTCGACCCGGTCCTGGGGTTCGGAGAAGACACGTGCAAGAGCGGCTTCGTGTGGCGCGAGGCATTCGCCGGCGACCACGTCTGCGTCGCGCCCGCGACGCAATCGCAGGCGTTCGCGGACAACAGCTTGGCGAACACGCGACGCCGTCCGGATCCCACAGGATTTGGGGCGGTAGTATGCTTGCCAGGGTTCGTCTGGCGAGAGGCGCGGGCCACCGACCACGTCTGCGTAGAGCCCCAGGTACGCGCCCAGGCGGCGTTGGACAATGCCGCCGCCTCATCCCGCCGGGTTGTAGGTCCCCCGCCCCCTGGCTTCTTACGGCCGATGGTGCAGGCACCGCCGATCGTTACCGCCGGCCAGCCGTTCACCATGGTTGGCCATGACTTCCCGTTCGTCTTCGTATCCGACCCTTCGACCTTGAGCCTCTCGGTAGAACGATCGGCGAATTCCGCTTGCAATGGCGGATACTCGGAACTTGAGACGACCATAGGTTCCGGCCCCCCGTCGACGCAGCACCTCTCCCCGACCGGTGCGCAAAGCAAGTGCGCTTACAAGTACCGGGCGACCGGCCTGATGATAGGGACCAGCTACGCCTTCCGGATTCGCGACTGCGATAGCGCAACGTGCAGCCCCTGGAGCGCGCGGGCGAGCGTCGTCCCGCAACCCGCGGCCGTGACGCTCCCGCCCGCGCCTGTGCAAATCACTGTCGACGGCCTGGCTATCGGCTCGGCGCCGCTGGACCGGGGCACGTTCCAGGTCTCGGTCACCCTCCCTGCCGCGACGGCGGCCGGAACCCACTCCCTCCGCGCGACGAGCGGCCAGGCCTACGACAAGGCCGACATCCAAGTGGTTGGGGCGTTCGGCGGAGCCAAGCCGCAGATCGTGCTAACCGCAGCGTTCTACGGCGACATGGGCTGTCCGATGCGCCCGGCCGGAAACGACATCCTCGCCGACGGTGACTTCGCCCTCTTTGGGACAGGCTTTGCCAACAAAGGCCCGGTTATCCTCTTTCTTGACGCTCCATCGGCCATGGGCCTCGCCGGGGCGATCCTCGAGCCAAACGGAACATTCTGTATCACGCACATCAGGGGGCCGGCCGCGAGTCTAGCGGGACCGCATACCCTGCTTGCCGTGCAGAGGGGCCTTATCGTAGCAAGCCTGCCGGTGCAGGTCGTGGTCTATCGTGGGCCGGCCTGAGATCAACGCCCGCATTCATCTGTGCCCGCCGCGCGGCCTTAATGCGGCTACCTCGGCAGCATGTAGGCGTTCGCGCCCAGGTATCCTACCTTTCGCCAGGTGGCTTCGACGTCGCGGGTTTGGGCGTTTCGCATCAGGTGTTTGAGCATGGCGAAGACCTGTTCGATCGGGTTGAGGTCTGGGCTGTCGGGCGGCAGGAAGAGCAGGTGAGCGCCTCTGGCTTCCGACGGCGTCGCGAGCGGCTTCGCCTTTGTGGCTTCCCGGGTTGCCAAACACGACGACATCGCCCGATGAGAGTGTCGGGGCGAGGATCGCCTCGACGTTGAGAGCTGAAGAGTTCGCCGTTGATCGGGCCGTCGATCACGAAGGGTGCGTCGATACGGTCGTGGCGCATAGACCTTCAGGCACAGGCCCCTCGGACCCCTCAGAAGGCTTCAGATGTGGATCCCATGTCGGTGAGCTCGTCGATCAGGCCCTGATTGTCCACGGTCAGAGTCACATCGAACTTCCGGCTGAGTCCAGCGTCCCGCCGCAGGCAGGAGAGCCGCAGATGCACCGTCCGTGGGCCGTCCACGCCTCGTACTCGGAAGGTCGAGCAGGTGTGCACGTCGGGAAACATATCCGCGCGGACATAGCCGTCGACGGGACGTTTGCGGTCGATGATCGTCGTGTGCCGCCGAGCGGTGAGGCCGTGGTTTGCGGTGAAATTGGGACTGAATTGATTCAGCAGCCAGAGAGGATGGGCCTGCAGCTGAGCGTCAGAGAGGCTCTCGCCCGAAAGCCAGAGTAGGCGGGCGATGCCGCGGGACAGCGGCTCTGTCGACCAGCTCTTCGCGTTGTCGGCGGCCAGGGCCGTGCCGAGCACGTCGGCTTCAGCCTCGTTCTCGATGAAGCCTTTCTGCAATCCGGGCAGCGCCGCGCCTGCAGGGGTGGCTGGATGAACCTGCGTAGAAATCAGCGCGGCAGCGGCGATCTTGTGGGACGGATCAAGGCTGATCCT
>CAIQDO010000323.1 GCA_903870555.1 uncultured Caulobacteraceae bacterium | reverse complement strand
TACCATAATCTCTTCGGCCCGGAAGGGACCTGGGCGGGCGGCAAGGAGAAGGCCCCGGCCGCCATCTGTCGCAAGGTGGCGATGGCGCGCAGCGGCGACACGGTGGACATGTGGGGCGACGGCCAGCAGACGCGGTCGTTCCTCCACGTCGACGAATGTCTGGAGGGCACGACCCGGCTGTTGCGGTCGGCGTTCGAGGGGCCGTTCAACGTCGGTTCGGACGAGATGGTGACGATCAACCAGCTGCTCGCCATGGTCGCCGACATCGCCGGCAAGACCATCCACGTCAATCACATCCCGGGGCCGCTCGGCGTCCGGGGCCGCAACTCCGACAACCGCCTGATCCGGGACACCCTGGGCTGGGCGCCCAGCCAGACGCTGCGCGCCGGCCTGGAAACCACCTACGCCTGGATCGAGCAGCAGGTGAGGCGCAACGCGGCGGCCTGAGCCGCGGTCGCCCGTTCCCCCAAACCGAGAGGTCGCCGCCCATGTCCCTGACCGTTCTGGGCGTGATTTCGCGCGCCTTTCGTCTGCTGGGAATCGTGGCGGGTGGAGCGACGCCGGACGCCGACGACGCGGCCATGGCGCTGATCGCCTTCAACGCCATGAAGCGGGCGTGGTTCGGAACCTTGATCGGCCCCCGGCTGTCGCCGGTGGCGGTCACGGGGACGTCGGCCCAGGCCGAGACCGGCGGGGAGTATCTGATACCCGGAGGCGCGCCATTCTTCTTGACGGCTCCGGCCAACCCCAGGCCCGGGGCCCGTTTCGGCGTGGTGGACACGGCTCTCGACTGGGGCGTCAATCAGCTGACGATCGTCGCCAATGGCCGGCTCATGAACGGGGCCGCGCCGCCGGGCGTCGGGGCGCCCGGAAACGCCGGGCTGGCGACGGAAGGTCAGAACAGTCGCTACTGGTTCCGACCCGATAACGGCAGCTGGACCATCGAGGCGGACTCCCCGTCGCTTTCCAGCGCGATCGAATTCCCCGAGGGGGTGATCGCCTTCATTCCCTACATGCTGGGCGTGGCCATGGCGGCCGAATATTCGGCCGACCTCACGGCGGAAGTGCAGGCGGGCAATCTCGAGGGCCGGGCCGTCCTGGCCCGGCTGTACGGCCGGCGCGGGGCGGCGGCGATCGACCGGCCGCTCGGCCTCTATCAGCCCCAACCGGCGGCGGGTTGATCATGTCCAACCTCACCGGGATGCGGGTGGCGTTCTTCACCGACGCCTTCGGTCGCGCTTTCGGCCTGCCCGACGCGCATCTGGTCAACCAGATCAGCGAGGCGACGCCGTTGCGCGAGGACCGGCCCGGCGCGCCCGCCGTGGGACTCCGCGAGATCCACTACAGCCGGCCGGGTCTGGTCGCCGCCTGGAGCCTCGGCGCGGGGCCGATCCGCGGCCTGGCCGTGGCTCCGCCGGGGCTCGGCGGCGGGTTGCTCGCGGTTTCGGGCCCCGCGGTGTTCGACGCCGCGACGGGCGCGACCCTGGGGACGATCCCGGGAACCGAACCGGCGCGCTTCGCCACGTCCCGCTCCCAGCTGGTGACGACCGCGGGCGGCTCGGCCTGGCTGTTCGATGGGACCGCGTTCGCCGCGGTGGTCAGCGACGCCCTGCCGCCGGTGTCGGATGTGGCCTTCCTGGCCGGGCGGTTCGTCTATGTCGGCGCCGGATCCGACACCTTCTGGTATTCCGAGATCAACGACGCCGCCAATGTCGGCGGCCTGAACTTCGCCACGGCGGAATCCAATCCGGACGCCATCGTGGCGGTGGGCGTCCTGAACGAGGAGCTGGTGTTTTTCGGCGCCGCATCGGTGGAATTCTGGCAGACGACGGCGGACGCCAACGCCCCGTTCCAGCCGATCGTCGGACGGGGGTTTCAGCGCGGTTGCGCGGCCCGCGGTTCGGTGGCCTTCGCCGACAACGCCTTGTTCTGGGTCGGCGACAATCGGGTGGTCTATCGCGTCGGACCTGGCGCGCCGATACGTGTGTCGTCGTCGTCTATCGAGGACCGGCTGCGCCAGTGCGCCGATATCGCCGCCGTCACGGCCTGGGCGGCGACGTTCGAGGGACACGAACTCTATCTGCTGAACATCCCCGGGATCGGCGCCTACGCCTACGACTGCTCGCGTCTCGGGGCGCGGGAAGCGGATCGTGGTGAGTGGAGCGAATGGCGGTCCTGGGGCCGCGACGGGTTCCGCGGCCGGTTCGCCACGGTGCTGAACGGCGTCACCTATGTCGGCGACGACAGCTCCGGAACCGTGTGGACGATGCGGGTCGGCGTCCATGCCGACGGAGCGGATCCGTTGGTGCGGCAGGCCTCGGCCTTCATCAAGGTCGAGGAGGGCACGCCCCGCTGCAACAGCCTGGTGCTGCATGCCGTGATGGGCGTGGGCAATGCGGTCGATCCCGGCGCCAACCCCATCGTCGAGATGCGCTGGAGCGACGATGGCGGCCGCACCTTCACCGACTGGCGAAAGGCGAGCCTGGGCCAGGGCGGACGCTACGCCACGCGCGCGGTCTGGCGGCGGCTGGACTGCATGAGGGCGCCCGGACGGCTGGTCGAGGTGCGCTGTTCTGAGCCGGTCGAGGTGGTGTTCTCCCACCTCGAACTGAACGCGACGCGGCCGGCATCCTAGGGCGGATTGCCATGACCGCGACCTTCGTTCCCGCGCCGCCGTTCAAGGAGCCGCTGACCGATGAGGCCGGGCGGCTGTCGCGCGCCTGGCAGGGATTCTTTCTGGCGCTCTACGCCCGATCCGGCGGGTCGGCGGACAAGATCGACGCGGCCCATACGGCGGCGATCGCCGCGGTCCCGCGCTCGGCCCAGATCGTCGCCGTGGGCGGGCTGCATGTCGGCGGAGACCTGAGCGGCAACGTCGCCCTGGCCTTCTACCGGGCCGTCGCCACGGTGGCGGCCCTGCCGACGGCGGGGGTCGGCGACGGCGACTGGGCCTATGCGGTCGATGGCCGCAAGGTCGGCGAGGGGCCGGGCGCCGGGTCAGGCGTGCCGGTCTGGCGGTCCGCCGGACAGTGGTTCGCGGTCGACAGCGGCGCGGCCGTCGCAACTTAAGGATCTCCATTCATGACAGGGACTCTTCTCCCCACGCCCGTCTTTCGGGCCGTGGACAGCGGCGGCGCGCCCATGGCCGGGGCCTTGCTGCAGTTCTACCTGACCGGCACGACCACGCCCGCGAGCGTCTACGCCTCCAACGGCCTGGCGACGCCGCTGAGCAATCCGGTCGTGGCCGACGCGGGCGGCCTGTTCGTTCCGATCTACCTCGATCCGGCGGTGACCTACCGGGTGCAGCTCCAGACATCGGGCGGGACGGTCGTCCGCGACATCGATCCGGTTTCGACTTCGGTGATCGAGGCGACTTTGGCGCAGGTCAACGCGGGGGCGGCGACCGGCGTCTATGTCTCGCCGGCCAAGCTGGCGGGCTGGACAGGCGTCGCCGCGGCCCTGGGTTACACCCCCCTGAACAGGGCGGGCGACACCGCGACCAATCTGGTTCTGGCCAACTCGTCCCTTTCGGCCACCTCGGCGGGCTATCTCGGTCTGCCGGTCAATCCGCAGGGCGGGACCTATACCTGCGCCCTGAGCGACGCCGGGAAGCTGGTGCGGCACCCGTCCGGCACGGGCCACGCCTTCACGATCCCGGCGGTTGCGTCGGTGGCCTTTCCAATCGGGACGGCCATCGCCTTCCGCGCGTTCGGGGCCGGGACCGTGACGATCACGCCCGATACCGGCGTCACCTTCTACAAGGCGGGAACGGTGGGCAGCGTGGCGAGCCTCACCCTGGTGCAATCCGGCCTGTGCACGGGGGTGATGGAGGACACCAACGCCTGGGTGTTCAGTGGCGTGGGCCTGAGCTGATGGCGGGCGCCCTGACGGCCCTTGCGGGCTCTGGCGACTCGTCGGGCGGGGGCGCCGTTCCCTCGCCAACCCCCGTCTGGTCGCCGATCTATGACACCGATGTCGGCTCGACCACTGTTCAGACGATCTCGGGGATTGGCGGTTCGATCTCGGTCGCCGTCGTCCAGAGCGGCGGCGGCGCCCTGTGGTACACGCTCGGGTCGGGCCTGACGCTCTACAGTGGCGCGTTCCCGGTTTCGGCTGGATCCGACCTCGGCTTCACGATCTTCAACCATGTTGGCGGCGGGACGATCACCGGAACGCTGACGGTCAAGAATATGTCGGACGGGGGAACGACCCTTGGGGTCATCTCGTATCTCGTTTTCGACTCGGGTGGACATTGATCCGGGTCGAGCGGGATCCGGGCTTCTGGGAGCGGGTGGCGTCGCATCCGGCGGTGGCGGCGACGCTGCAGGGCATGGACCCGGCCGCCGCCGGTCGCATCGCCTCGCGGCCGGACGTTTTGCCCCTGGCCAGCGACCACGGCGGGTTCCTGTTCGTCCGGGCCGACCTGGCCGGCTTCGTCTGCGAGCTGCACACCTTGTTCACACCCGAGGGCTGGGGCCGGGAGGCGCTGGTCGCCGGGATGGAGGCGATCAACGCCGTGTGGATCGCCGGCTACCAGGCGGTGACCACCTTCGAGGCCCAGGCCAACCCGCGCAGCCGCCCGCCGCGCACCTTCGGTTTCGTCCGCGCCGGCGACTGGCGCGCGACCCCCATCGGACCCCTGCGACTGTGGATCCTGAGCCGTCAGGCCTGGGAGGCGTCGCCCGCACAGAGGAGAGCCCTATGCCAATAGCCCTGATTGGCGCGGTGGCCGGCGTCGCCGGCGCCGCCATTTCGGCCGGCGCGACGAGCCACGCCGCCAATGTAGCGGCCGACGCCGCGACGAAGAACAATGCGCTGCAGAGCCAGATCTACGGCCAGAACAGCGCCAACGCCGCGCCCTATATCGCCGCCGGCGACCGGGCCAACACCGCTCTCCAGGGCTTTCTCGGCCTCGGCGGCGATCCGGCGGCGACGCAGAAGGCGTTCGACGACTATCTCGGAAGCACCGGCTACCGCTTCACCCGCCAGCAGGGCCTCGACGCGGTCAGCCAAGGCAAGGCCGCCGGCGGGATGCTGGGCAGCGGGGCGACGCTGAAGGCCCTCGACGCCTACGGGACCGGTCTCGCCGACCAGTTCGGCCAGCACTATGTCGGCGATCTGCAGGCTTTGTCCGGGACGGGCCAGGCCGCCGCCTCCGGCCTCGCGGGCGCCGGGCAGGCCTACGCCAATGCCGCCGGCGCCAACACCACGACCGCCGCCACCACCGCGGCCAACGCCGGGCTGGCCAACGCCGCCACGCTCAACGGCCTGATCGGCAACGCCCTGACCGCCTTTGGCCCCGCGCGTGGACAATCCAGCTTCGGCGGCGGCGCTGGCGGCGGCGGCTCGGGCGCCTGGCTGAACGCCTTCAACATCGGCGGGGGTTGAGGCGATGGACGACGACATCAGCCTCGCGCTCAGCTTCGCCGGACGCGGGCCGCCCACACCGGCGCCCGGCGCGGCGCAAGGCGCATCCGGCGCGCCCGCCGACCCGCTGAGCCAGGTCGGGGCCTGGGCCCGGACCGCGCCGGCGGCGCAGAGGGCCCTGGCGGCGCAACACCTGGGACATCTCGCCGAGATCTCGGCGACCATTGGCGCCCGCTCTCCCGATCCGGCCGTGCGCCTGTCCCTGGCCCGTCACATGGCGGCGCTTCACCCCCAATACGGCGTCGACCCGTCAGGTCTCGATGTCTCGCAGTTCACCGACGCGGCGATGCGGGCGCAGTTCGCCCAGCAGCTGGCCGCCCAGGCGCTGCTGCAACGCGGACTACCAACACCCCCTTCCTATCCCGCAACCCCCTCCAACTGGGAGATGATCCGATGAGCGGACCCTGGCAGAACACCGCGCCGGTGACGGTGGACGATATCCAACGCCGGCTGGGGCCCAAGCCCCAGGACCCCGCGCACCCGCTGTTCCCCAGCGCGGACGAATGGGCGGCGATCCGCGCCCGGACAAATTCGCCGTCGGCCCGGGCGGCCGCCCGCCTGTCGGATATCGGCGCCCGCACCCAGGACGCCGTCGACGCCGCGCGGTCGACGATCGCTTCCGTCGCGGCCCAGCCGCGGCGACTGACCAACGCCTTCCGGGTGGCCGGTTCGGTGGCCGATCTGGCGCCGACGATGCTCGGCGCGCCCGTCGCCGCCGGCTTGGACAGGATGACCGGACCGCCGGTGCGGGCGATCAACAACGCCTTCGGCACCCATTGGTCGCCGCAGACGCCCACCGACACCCTGATGAACGCCGCCGGGTTCGTCATCGGTCCCGGCGAGATCAAGGCCGGGCTGAAGGCGGCGGGGGAGGCGGCCCTGGCGCTGCCGGCGATCCCGCCGATCGAGGCGGGGCTGCTCGGGCGGCTGACGGGCAAAGCTCCCCTGGCCGCCGAGGCGGAGGCCGCCGCCGCCGCGGCGCCGGCGAACCGGGCCGACGCGACCATGGCCTACATCCAGCGCATCGATCCGCGCCTGATGGACAAGCCGCACTTCATGCCGGACGACCCTTTCTCCGACACGGTGCATCAGGCGGGCGAGGACCTGACGGTGGGCCTGCCGAAATGGGCCAAGAACCGTTACGACGACGTGATCGACGACGCCATCCGGGCGCCGATCCTGGACGATCCCGACTTCTCGGGATTCTCCCACCGCGAGGTGGGCGACGCCCTGTCGATGCTCAAGCGCAAGTCCTTTCAGTATCGGCAGGATCCGGCCAACGTCACGGCCCACAAGGTCGCCGACGCCTGGGACCGGGTGCATGACGAACTGGTGGCGATGGTCGACCGCAACCGGGCCGGCCTGGGTCCGGTCAAGCCCGACGGACCGACCCGCCCGCCCTATAGGGGCGGCCCCACCTACCTGGGAGACACCAGCGGCGGAGCGATGGTGCGCGACCTGCCGGTTCGCCAGGGACCGATCGCGTCGTTCTCGCCCGAGATCGAGGACATGCTGCCGCCGATCGGCGATCCCGCCCGGGCCGACAAGATCGCCATCCTGAAGATGGTGATGGGCGCGTCCAACGACCTGACGACCTGGAAACAGTTCCTGGCCAACCCCGGCCAGTTCGACCTGCCGGCCGGCCTCGCCGACACCGGCGCGCCGGGGGTCAAGGCGGTGTCGCCGACCTTCACGCCCAAGAGTTGGACGCCTACCGCCAGCAATGATTAGCCGGCGATCCGGCTGTCGCCGCCCCGCGACAGCCGGATCGCCGCCAACAGCCCGAGTCCCGCCACGGGGGTGAACACCCCGAACAGCCAGGGGCCGGCGGCGCGGGCGTGTTCGGGCGTGAAGGCCTGGGCCAGTCCCAGCAGATTGGCCACCGCTCCGGCCGCCGCCGCGCCCACCGCCCCGCCGATCAGGGAGGTGGTCGGCACCGCCGCCGAGCCGATCGCCCGGTCGACGGCAGGCAGGGCGCGCAGGATTCGCCCCGTGGCCAGGGACCAGGACAGGCCGAAGCC
>CAIQDO010000322.1 GCA_903870555.1 uncultured Caulobacteraceae bacterium | reverse complement strand
GTTTAGGGGAAACTCTAACGTGGGTTCGAATCCCACACTCACCGCCAACACCATTTGATGTCATTGGGTAATTTTCCGGCTTTGGCTTCCGCTCGCCTTCTGCGGCTTGGCTAGAAACGGGTTCGCCTGGATTTCCCCAGACAGTCAGGGACGAAAAAGAACGACGAAAAGCCGCAACGGCCCGGCCTGGGCTATTCGTTGCCGTCGACGGGAACAGGCGCGCATCTTGTCCGGCGGCCGTGTGTGACCTCGACGCTACCGCCGCGAAACTGGCCGATGTTGAACATGGCGGCATGAGCCGCGTTCCTGCCGGAGCCGTAAACAACCCACGCCGGGAACAGTCCAAGCCGGAGCCGGCGACCGTCCGGCCGAACGAACTCGGCCAAGCCGCCCGGCGGAATCCAGATCACGGCGTGATCGGAACCAAGGTCCAGCCACTTGCCGTGCATCCATACGGTTTCACCATCAGCCGGAACCGAGACGCGAATGCCGGGGGTCTTACACTCCCCGCCAGGTGAAATACCAAAGAATGAGGGCACTATTCGTCGTCCTCGGTGTCGTCATCATCGGCGGGGAGGTAGTCGCTCATGTCGAACGGCTCTCCCGTGACATTGGAGAGGTCCACGATCAGAGGGCCGTCACCATTTTCGACAAAGCGGTCATATTTCGGTTTCTTACACACTGAGTGTCACCCTCATTTTTGTAGGATTGCCGGTTCACCTGCCCACAATATAGATAATTTCGACCTATGCCGAGTTTTCGCGAAGCCGATTGCCGCGCGACAATCAGGATGAGCGCCTGCCGGTATTTGTCGGCCGGATAGACGCCGAAGACCTGCGCGAAATCCTCCATGTGGATACGTCCGTCATCGGCGGTGCGATCGAAACGGCGGATCGCGTAGGCCGCGCCTTCAAGCCGACCGATCCCGTCCGGCCGTCCGGCGAACCGGGTCGAAGGCAGCTTCACGATCCAGGATCCGCCAACGCCGGTAACCGGAATGGTCAGTCCGCCGCGCGCCTTTTCGGCCGCGGAGAACTTGAGTTGAACGCCCGCGAGAGACAACCGGCAGAGGGGTCCCTTTTACACGCCGATAGGGGGGCCCGATTGGACGCCGTTTGAAAGGCCTGCGGAATGCCCGCCTTGCTGCTGAGGTCCCGCTGGGACCAGCCCTTCTGAAGGCGCGCCTGGCGGAGGCTCTGGGCAAAGGCTTCAGCCTGATAAGCCATGATGTCGTCCGATGCATCGCGCGCGGCAAATGATGTGGTACAGGACATATGTCCGCCCTTGATCGCGCAATGATGTCTGGGACTGCATCAAACCCCGATCTGATGCGCTGAAAGATATCAATTCCGCAGGTCGGCTCCCTAACCCAGCCCCTTCAGGCGTTCGATTAGCTTCCCCTTTCGCGCATGTCGCTCCCTGATCGCGCGCTGTCGACGATGGAAATCCTCGGTGGCGCCGCGTTCATCGGCGATCGCCCGAAGGTCGAACAGCAGCTCCACCGCCTTGTCATAGGCGCTCGTCTCGCGTCGTTCGATCTCGGTTTCGACCTCGCGCCAGACGGATTCTCCCCGCCGCGCCATCGCCAACCGCCTGGCCTGGCGG
>CAIQDO010000321.1 GCA_903870555.1 uncultured Caulobacteraceae bacterium | reverse complement strand
GGCGTCAATGTCCTGATCAAGGATCCCAGCTTCATCGACAGCTGGTGGCCACTGGGGATGGTCGTCAGCGCCTGGTCGACCTTCCTCTATGTCGGCCACAGCGGCGATCACGCCCTGTTGCTGACGGTTCTGTGCACCATCTGGGGCCTGAGGCTTGGCATCTACCTGCTGTGGCGCTGGCGGAAGCACGGCCCAGACCGGCGCTATGTGACGATGATGGCGCTGGCGCAGAAGGATCGCGGCTGGAGCTATCCGGTCGCCTCGCTGTTGCTGGTGTTCGCGCTGCAGCTGCCGCTGCAGTTCATCGTCAGCCTGCCGGTTCAGCTGGGACAGCTGGGCGACCTGCTGCCGATCGGACCGGTGGCCATAGCCGGGGCGGTTCTGGCCGTGATCGGCATCCTGTTCGAGAGCATCGGCGACTTCCAGCTTGTCGCCTTCAAGGCCAATCCCGCCAACGCCGGCAAGGTGCTGCAGAGTGGCCTTTGGCGCTACACCCGCCACCCGAACTACTTCGGCGACGCCTGTGTCTGGTGGGGCCTGTGGCTGATCGCCGTCGAGGCCGGCCTCGGCCAGTGGTCTATGCCCGGACCGATCCTGATCACCCTGCTGCTGACCCGCTGGAGCGGCGTGCCGACGGTCGAGGGCCGCATGCGCCGCAAGCGGCCGGAATACGAGGCCTATGTCCAGCGGACCTCGGGCTTCATCCCCCTGCCGCCGAAGAAGGCCTGAGGGCGTCGCGCACTCTCGTTGTCGCCTTCGGCTGCGGCCTGGCCCTTGCGTCGCCAGCCACTCCGGCCGCGCCGAAGAGCCACGCCCGTAACGTCATCCTGTTCATTGGCGACGGCATGGGCCTGTCGACCGTCACGGCGGCGCGAATCCTCGACGGCCAGCAAAACGGGCGTACAGGCGAGGAGAACCGGCTGTCGTTCGAGACGTTCCCGGCCACGGCCCTGGCGAAGACCTATAGGGTCGACCTGCAGGTGGCGGAGGCCGCCGGAGCCATGTCGGCGATCATGACCGGCGTGAAGACCCGCGGCGCTTCGGTGGCTGTCGACGCCGTTCCGGTCCGTGGTCAATGCGCGGAAACCGCTGGGCATGAGACCGTGACCCTGTTGGAGCGCGCGCGGGACGCGGGTCTCGCGGCCGGCGTGGTCAGCACCGCACGGATCACCAACGCGGTCCCGGCCGCGACCTTCGCCCATGTCAGCGATCGGGATTGGGAGGTCGATTCCCGCATGCCCCAGGCGGCGATCGACCAGGGATGCCACGATATCGCCCGTCAACTTGTCGAGTTCGATCACCATGGCGGCCTGAACGTGGTTCTGGGTGGCGGGCGGCTGGCCTTCATGACGACCGCCGAGGCCGACCCGCAGGAGCCCGGCCTCACGGGCGTTCGCGGTGATGGCGTCGACATGATCGCCCGGTGGCGGGCCCGAAATCCCCTGGGAGTCTATGTCGCCACCGCGGGGCGCCTCAAGGCGGCCGTGGCCGAAAAGCTTGACGCCCCGATCCTGGGCCTGTTCGCGCCGGATGACCTGACCTTCTCGGCCGACCGAGCCGCCGAAGCCCCGAACGAGCCCAGCCTGACCGACATGACCCGCGCGGCCATAACCATCCTCGCGCGATCAACGAAGGGGTATGTGCTGGTTGTCGACGAGCACAACATCGATGCCGCCCATCACAAAGGCAACGCCTATCGCGCCCTGACCGACACCATCGAACTCTCCCACGCGGTTCAAGCCGCAGCCGACATGACGCGCGCCGATGACACGCTGATCGTGGTCACGGCCGCTGTCGCGAACCCCGACTACGCCCAGCGGGCCGCCACGCCGATGGCCGCGGAGACCCACTCCGGCGAGGACATGCCGGTCTACGCCCGCGGGCCGGGGGCTCAATGGGTTCGGGGCGTGATCGAGCAGAATGTCCTCTGCTCGATCATGGCCGCCGCCCTGTGGCCTGACCGCCGATAGGCCTTGCGAAGGCGCGCGCCGGCGCCAATGATGGAGGATGCGGGCCGTGTCGCCCGTCGCGCAAGAAGGCCGTGCATGACCGAGTTTCGCAAAGTGACCGACCGCTTCTCGGTCAGCCCGCAGATATCCCTCGCCGATGTCGCCGCCGCAGCGGCGCAGGGCTTCACCCTGGTGATCAACAACCGGCCAGATGGCGAATCTCCCGATCAGCCGACCAGCGCCGAGATGGAGGCCGCCGCGCGGGCCGCCGGTCTCGACTACATCTACGCACCAGTGATGGGCCGGCCGGGGCAGGCCGCGGTGGACGCGGTGCGGGAGGCCCTCGCCGGCGGTTCCGGCAAGGTCCTGGCCTACTGCCGCTCGGGCACCCGGTCGATCTACACCTGGGCGCTGGGCCAGGCGGGAGCCGTCGACGCCGACACGCTGATGAGACAGGGGGCCGCGGCGGGCTACGACCTGTCGCCGGTCGTCGGCTGAGCCGCGCCATGGCCGCTATCGCCATTCCCTACGTCCGCGACATCGACGTCGACTACGGGCGTTGCGACATCGTCTCCCCCCTTAT
>CAIQDO010000320.1 GCA_903870555.1 uncultured Caulobacteraceae bacterium | reverse complement strand
TTTCCCGTCACGGGCCGACCCCGGCGTGCTGAGCGGCGCCGAAAGCTTCACCATGGGGTTTGTGCGCACCTTCGCCGGAAACTTCACCCCAGGCGGCCAAAGCGCCAGCGGCGCGGTCGAGAATATCGGCCCCAATAGCGCGGCCTTTTCCATCATTGGGACCTACTACGGAGGGAACGGAACCCAGAACTTCGCCTTGCCGGATCTGAGAGGCGCCACGATCATCGGCGCGACCTCTTCCGACGGCCAGGGCGCGCTCAACAACTACCAGGTCGGCGTGACGTCGGGGTCGGCGAACGTCACTCTCGATGTCTCCCAGCTGCCGGCCCATGACCACACCGTGGCCGGGGGCAGCCCGACAGGCTTGACCGGCGGCGGAGCCGCGTTCGGTCAGCTGGAGCCCTCCCTGTCGATGACCTATCTGATCGCCGTCGGCGGCGTCTATCCGGGCGGCAGCGCCGCCGTCTCGATCGGCCAGGTGGCGGCCTTCGCCGGAAACTTCGTCCCGACAGGATGGCGTGTGGCCGATGGCTCCCTGATGACCATTGCCTCCGACCCTTCGTTGTTCAGCGCGATCGGCACGACCTTTGGCGGCGACGGGATCACTACCTTCGGCCTGCCCGATCTGCGCGGGCGCACCGTCGTCGGGACGGGAGCGGGGCCCGGCCTGACCTCGGTGACTCTCGGCGAAAGCTTCGGGTCGAGTTCGACGGTCCTGACCCTCGACCAGATGGCCGCCCACGATCATGGCCTGCCGGGCGGCGGTGCGACTGGCGTCACCGGCGGCGCCACGCCGGTGAGCAACGCCCAGCCCTCGCTTGGGTTGAACTATCTGGTTGCCGTTTCGGGAGTCTTTCCGACGCGCGACGCCGTGCCGCCGGGCGATCAGCCCGCTTTTGGCGAGATCGTCGCCTATGCGGACAACGTGGTTCCGAACGGGTTCCTGCCCGCCGACGGCCGGCTGCTGCCGATCTCAGGAAATGCGGCGCTGTTTGCCGTGTTCGGCACGACCTATGGCGGCGACGGGATCACCACCTTCGCCCTGCCGGACTTGCGCGGCCGCGATGTGCTCGGCGCCGGCGCCGGCCTGTCCGTCGGACAAACGCTCGGCACGGAGTCGACGGTGCTCACCGAGGCCAATCTGCCGCCGCATGACCACACGGTCGACGCCGTGCCCGAACCCTCGACCTGGACCATGCTGATCCTCGGCCTGGGTCTCGCCGGCGCCGGCCTGCGGCGGCGGTCGAGGGTGGCGGTCGCCTGACTGGCGGCTCGGCGGCTCGGAAACAGGAACATGCGGTATCGGTGACCACGGTTGAGTCTAAAATGCTTTGAATTGAAAGCGTAACCCTGTCGTCTGTGCGAATAGACACATCGGACCCGAGACTTTTGAGGTTACAAGGGTCCTGGATCGGGACGGGAAGCCCTCCCGCCTCGGTCCGCGAACCGCGGAGTCTCCCGATGACACGCACCCGTTCCGCCGCCGCCGCCCTGCTGGCCGCCGCCGCCATGGCGTCTCCGGCCTTCGCCGATGACATCAACCGCGCGTCCGCCGACGGCTCTGCCGGCGTCACGATTTTCCTTCGCATCAACCTGGCCCAGAGCCAGGCCCTCGACTTCGGCGCCATCACCTCCGGCGTGGCCGGCGCCGTGGCCATCGATCCGGCCAGCGGAACCCGCGCGGTCAGCGGCGGTGTCGGCGCCGTGGCCGAAAGCGTCGGCAAGACCGGCGCCTTCACCGTCAACGGCCAGCCCAACGCGGCCATCAACATCGTGGTCGGGTCGGCCATCACCGGTTTTTCCGGCGGCATCACCGGAACCACCCTGGTCTCCAACCTGCCGGTCGCCCTCACCGGCACATCGGCCACCTTCACCGTGGGCGGCGCCCTGATCGTCCCCGCCAACACCCCGCCCGGCCCCTACGTCGGCGCCTATACGGTGGCGGTCAACTACCCCTGATCTACCCCAGGAACAGCTGCCGGATCCCCGTGCGGAAGGCGTCGACGCCGACGGCCAGCCGCTGGGCGTAGTTGGCCTTGGCGTCCTCGCCGGCCGGGTTGCTGACGTGGTCGCTGTCGTCATGGACGATCTCCCAAACCGCGTCGGCGATCTGTTCGGCGGTGGACGAAAGGGACCGGCGCTCGGGGTCGCCGAACGCCGCCATGGTCTTGGCGATCGCGCCCATGTAGGCGGCATGGGGCGTGAACACGAGCGAGCGGCCGGCGAAGTCGGTGGCGATGCCGCCGGGCGCGATTGTCTTCACGCGTAGGCCGAACGGCGCCAGCTCGAACGCCAGGCTCTCGCTCCAGCCCTCCAGGCCCCATTTGGTGGCGTGATAGACCGAGTTGAACGGGAAGGTGACGAGGCCGCCGATCGAGGTGGTGGTCAGGATCAACCCATGCCCTTGCTCCCGCAGTGCCGGCAGGAACGCCTGGGTGACGCGCATCACCCCCAGCAGGTTGGTGTTGAGCTGATCCACCAGCTGATCGTCGGTCGCGCCCTCGAAAGCGCCGGCCAGACCGTAGCCGGCGTTATTGAACA
>CAIQDO010000319.1 GCA_903870555.1 uncultured Caulobacteraceae bacterium | reverse complement strand
TACGCGCCGGCGGCGCCGGGCGAGGACTTTCACGCCGCCTGGGTGCGGTTCCAGGACGAGATGCGGGACCGTCCGCTGGTGTGGAGTCCGCGTTACGGCGGCCATTGGATCGTCACCCAGGGTCGCGACGTGTTCGACGTCTACAGCGCCCCCGCGAGGTTCCCGTCGGCCTCCAACACGGCGCCACCGGCCACCCGTCGTGCGCCGCTGGGCGCCATTGTGCTCGACCCACCCGACCACGCGCCGTTCCGCGCCTTCCTCGACGCCCGCGAATACGCCGACCCTCTGTGGGTGGACTGGAACCGCCCCGCGCTGGCGACCGTCACCTTCGGGGCTGGCGTCCATCGCTGCCCCGGTGCGCCGCTTGGGCAGGGAGAGATCACCATCTTCCTTGAGGAATGGCTGCCGCGCATTCCCGACTTCGCCGTTGACGCCGCTTCAACGGTGTCCGTGAAGGGCGGCATCGTCGCCACCCTGGACCAATTGCCATTGGTTTGGCCGAACTCACCCAAGACTCTGGGGCCGGGCCAATAGATACAATTTGAAATGAAACCTTAAGTATTAAACCAGCCTCAACGCGGAACCCGCCGCCTGTATTTGCAGCCCCACTCGCGTGAATGAATGGGTTAATCGGCCGCAGCATCACGATTGACACTTTTTGATACAAATCAACTCTCCCTGGATTCCATGGAGCAGGTTGGTCACATAAGTGTAATGCGCCAGCGCGTTCGAAGGTGTTCGCCGTCGTTGGCGGAATCGAGCCGCGACGTTTTCGGAGTGTGCCTCATGGGCGACGCGTTGAACCAATCAGGCTGGAAGCCGGCCAACATCCTCGATGTCAATGACGACAGCCAGTTACGCGAATGCGCGCGCCGGCTGTGTGTGACTCCCAATGAACTTCGAGAGATGATCGAGGAGATGGGTGATCGCCCGGCGCGGCTCGCCACTGAACTGGGCCTGCCCCTGCGGAGCCTCGCCGCCTGAAGCCTGCGCCGCCCGCCGATAACAGGCGGGTTCCGGGACGATTGGCGCAACGCCGAGGTTGCGTCCATGCAACCGACTCTGCTCTGTATCGTCTCCTGCCAGGAGCTTATCGGGGTCAAGCTGGTTGTCCCGCGCGAGCCGCCCGCCTAGGGATTCACCGATGACAGGCGATCCGCCCACCCTTCGCACACGGTTCACCGAACGGTTCGGCGTTCGCCATCCCATCGTTTGCGCGCCGATGGCGCTTGTGACCGGCGGCCGACTCGCCCGGGCGGTGTCCCGCGCCGGCGCCTTGGGCGTGATCGGCGGCGGCTACGCCGGGACGCTTGGGGGCGAGCCAGACCTTGACGCGGAACTGGCCCTGGCGCGCAGGGATCAGTTCGGCGTCGGCTTCATCACCTGGGCCCTGGCCCAGGCGCCGGAGCGGCTGGACGCCGCCCTGGCCTTCAATCCCGCCTGCGTCTTCCTGTCGTTCGGCGATCCGCGGCCGTTCGCCCCCGCGATCCGGAAGGCCGGGGCCAAGCTGATCTGTCAGGTGCAAAGCCTTCGCCATATCGACGAGGCGATCGACGCCGGGGCGGAGGCCATCGTCGCCCAGGGAACCGAGGCCGGTGGCCACGGCGGCGATCGCTCGACCCTGGCGTTCGTGCCCGAGGCGGCCGACCATATCTCCCGGCGCTCGCCCGACACGCTGCTTCTGGCGGCGGGTGGGATCGCCGACGGGCGAGGCCTGGCGGCGGCCTTGATGCTCGGCGCCGACGGGGTGGTGGTGGGCACGCGGTTCTGGGCCTCGGCCGAGGCCCTGACCCCCGAGGCGGCGACCGACCGGGCCGGACAGGCCACCGGCGACAACACGGTGCGGACGACCGCCATCGACGCCCTGCGCGGGACACCCTGGCCGGCGGAATTTTCGTTCCGTGTTCTTGAAAACGACCTCACACAAGCCTGGGCCGGCCGGGAGGCCGAAGCCGCCACGGCCTTTGGCAGCCTGAAGGCGGTCTATGACGAGGCCCGCGCCACCGGGGACCTGCGCACGGCGGCCGTGGTGGTCGGGGAAGCCGTCGGCCTGGTCCGCGGCCGCCCGCCAGCCGCAGCCATCGTCGACTCCATGATAACCGAAGCCTGGGCCCGCCTCTCCGGCGCCGCCGCTCGCCTGACCCGCCCCGGCAACTGGCCGGCGCCGCTACACCATTGAGGGAAAGCACCATGAACGCCTCCGACCGACTCGCCCCTCGCCTCACCCGCCGCGCCGCCCTGGCCGCCGGCGCCGCCGCTTTCCTCGTGCCGCGACTGGCCTCAGGCGACGGCCCGTCGATGATCATCAGTGGCGGGCCGATCTACACGGGCGTCGGCGCCGGACGGGCGGAGGCCGTGGCGGTGATCGGCGACAGGATCGCCTTCGTCGGCAGTCTCGAAGACGCCCGGCGGGCGGCGCCCGGCGCGCGGGCCATCGATCTCGGCGGCGCCACCGCGCTGCCCGGCTTCGTTGACTCCCATGTTCATCTCACCGGCGTGGGCATGAGGGAGATGACCCTCAACCTGGAAGGAACCGCCTCGGTCCCGGACCTGCAATCGCGCCTGCGCGCCTGGGCGGCGCGAAATCCGACCGGGATCATCAACGGCGGGGGGTGGATCGAGACCCATTGGCCCGAACACCGGTTCCCGACGCGCGACGACCTCGACGCGGTGGTGTCCGACCGCCCGGTCTATCTGCAACGGTCCGATGGCCACGCCGGCGTGATCAATTCCAAGGCGCTGGAGGTTCTCGGCATCGGTCCGTCGACCCCGAGTCCGTCCGGCGGCGAGATTCTGAAAGACGCCCGGGGTCGCCCGACAGGGCTGTTCGTCGACAACGCCCAGAAGATGCTGGCGGCGGTGATCCTACGGCCCGACCGCGCCACCAAGCGCGAGGCCCTCCGTAGGGCGGACCGGCTCTATGCGTCGCGTGGCTGGACCGGCGTGCACTTCATGAGCGTCGACCAGACCGACA
Organism: uncultured Caulobacteraceae bacterium; assembly: GCA_903870555.1. Classification (GTDB taxonomy): domain Bacteria; phylum Pseudomonadota; class Alphaproteobacteria; order Caulobacterales; family Caulobacteraceae; genus Acaudatibacter; species Acaudatibacter boreus. The sequence continues at coordinate 9,367 of CAIQDO010000319.1, read as the reverse complement.
TCGAGGTCCTGCGCGAGATGGCCCGGGCTTCCGCCCTCGGCCTTCGGGCCGACGCCTACATGGATCCCTCCGGCGCGGCCGAGGTGCTGTCGACCGGCCCATCGGTGGACGCCAGCGGCCGGGTGCGGCTGCGCGGGATCAAGCTCTACGCCGATGGCGCGCTGGGATCGCGCGGCGCCGCCCTGCTCGCCCCCTATTCCGACAAACCCGGATGGACCGGCCTGCTGGTCACGCCGCACGACAGGATGGTCGAGCTGATGGCCAAGGCGAAGGCGGTGAACGCCCAGGTCGCGGTGCACGCCATCGGCGACCGGGGAAACCGCCTGGCGCTGGACGCCATGGCCGAGGTTCTCGGCGCCGGACACACCGATCGCCGGTGGCGGATCGAACACGCCCAAATCATCTCGCCCCAGGATATCCCGCGCTTCGCCGCCATGGGCGTCACCGCCTCGATGCAGCCGTCCCACGCCATCGGGGACCTCTACTTCGCGCCGTCACGACTCGGCGACGAGCGCCTGAAGGGCGCCTACGCCTGGCGCACCCTGATCGAGTCGGGCGCCCTGGTCTGCGCCGGCACCGACGCGCCGGTGGAAAAGGGCGATCCGCGGATCGAATTCTACGGCGCGGTCTACCGCCACGCGCTCAACGGCTTCGCCGCGCCCGACTGGGGCCTTAACGAGGCGGTCAGCCGATCCCAGGCCCTGGCCATGCTGACCCTGTCCGCGGCCAAGGCGGTTGGCCGGGAGAGCGATCTTGGAACTCTGGAGGTGGGCAAGCGCGCCGACCTGACAGCGTTCTCAAAGAACCTGATGACCGTGGAACCGCCGGAAATCCTCAAGGCGACCCCCACCCTGACGATGACCGCCGGCCAGATCACGCACCAAGTGTAACCCGGAGCGGCCCGGGAGCGCGACTGTCCCGGGCCTGTCGTCGGATCTAGAATTTGGCGCGAATGCCGAATTCGTAGGTCTGGCCGTAGATTTCCCGCTGGATCGGACGGTTCGTCGAGCCTTCGTAGTAACGCAGCGGCGTATCGAGCAGGTTCTTGACGTTGAAGTAGCCCGTCACGTGGCTGTTGACCTTGTAGCTCGAGGTGAAGTCGAGATTCAGCCGGTTGTCCTGGATCGTATCGAGAGACTGGTCACCGTTCAGGCCAAACAGGCTGTGGCCGACATATTCGGTGGCGAGGCGAAGCTCGAGGCCGTGGCTCTCGTAGAAGCCGGCGAGGTTCCAGGTCAGGTTGGAGGTTCCCGGCAGCGAACCGTAGTGATTCTTGTGGTCGGCGCTGACCGTTGAATCGTATTCCAGGAAGCTCGACTTCACCAAGGTGAAGTTGGCGTCCAGGCCAAAACCGCTAAGCAGTCCGGGAAGCTGGCTGAACTTCTGGTGGTAGGCCGCCTCGAGACCGCGAGCGTAGGCCGACTCGTTGGCGAAGGTGGCGAAATCCCCGGGCTGACCCTGGAAGATCGGATCGATCACGTTCGTGACGGTGTGCTTGAAGATGTAGTTCTGGAATTCCTTGTCGAACAGGCCGACCTGAATCAGGCCGCCGCCGGGCAGGTAGTATTCGACATCGAGATCGAAATTGTTGCCCGTCGTCGCCTTGAGTTTCGGATTGCCAGTGGTGAAGACCGGCCTGGGCGCGGTGGTGAAGTCGACGCCGGCGAATCCGCCCGCCTGACTGAACCCGGGTCGGGCGATGCCGGTCGAATAGGTCAGGCGAACCTGCAGCGAGTCGTTGGCCGCATATTTGAACTGCACCGTCGGGAACAGGTTGGTGTAGCCGTGGGCGGTCTGTTTGAACACAGCCGGGGCGTCGCCGTTGACGTCAGGCGAGACATAGGCGCCGTAGGTCGCCTCGGTGTGCTCGACGCGAACGCCCGAAAGCACGCCGAGCTTGCCAAAGTTGGTCGTATACATCGCATAGCCGGCGAAGACATTCTCGGTGTCGTTGAAGTCGCGGCCGAGCGACGGCGCCAGCGAGGTGATGCTGGAGGCGAACAGCGCGTTCTGCTTGTGCAGATCGACCACCGGCGCCGGGATGTAGAGGCCGCCGTAATAGTCGCAGCAGGGGTTGGCGCCGCTGCTGTAGGTGGCGAGGTTCGCCGTCGGCGTGGCCTGGGCGAAAAAGTCGGTCACGATCTTGCTGCGCTCGCGGATGCTGCCTCCAGCCTTGAACTCCCCGTTCTCGCCGATCAGATGAAGCGGGACGGTGACGTTAAGAACGCCGCTGTACTCCTCGTCGCGATCGGCCTCGTAGTACTGCCGCAACCGCGGGTTGTTGTAGATCGCCGGGTTCTGCACGTTGAACGGCGTCTTCAGGGCCGAGTCGGTATAGAATTTATAAACGCCGTCAACGTTGTTGATATTGTTGTAGGCGACATAGACGCCGGCCGGGCCATTCCAGCGCGCCTCGCGGTAGTAGTTCTCGACGTAGGACGCACGGCTGTAGGCGGCGTGGTAGTCGACGACGACATCGCCATAGCGGTCCTTTCCGCCGGTGGTGATGACGATGTTGCGGTGGGTTTCCTGCGAGTCGTCGGTGAAGATGCGCGGGCGGAAGGTGTCGATCACCCCGCCCTTGGGATCGGCCGGATTGGCGACGGGGCTCCCATCGAGAACCGCGTAGAAGTGCTGCTTGTGCGCCGCCTCCACATAACCCGCCTCGTCGAAGCGGAAGTAGTAGCTGTGGTCGTCATTGGGCTGGAAGTCGAACTCGCCGCCGTAGCCGAACCGCCGACGGTGATAGTCATATTTTCGGAAGTCGACTTCGCCGAGAACATTGTCCACCGCCGTCGCGCCGTCGTTGGCGTAGCTGGGCTCGATATCGTCGATCGCGCGGCGGTCGTCCTTGCGGGACGCGGTCAGGACGATCGAGAATGGCGTGGGATTGCTGATCCAGCCCGAACCGGCCGGGATGTCCTTGTCGACGCCTTCGACGACCAGTTTGCCGTTCATGAAACCGAACCGCGCGCCCAGGGCCAGAGACGCGGTGAAGGGTCCGGTGTGGTTGTGCAGAGGCTCGTCGCCCCAGCCAAGCTCGCCGTCGACGAAGGGCTTGGTGATGTTCTTGGCCGAGCGTGGCGTCAGATCGATCTGGCCGCCGAGGCCTTCGGCCTCGCGGTCGGGAGACAGGGTCTTATAGAGAACGATGCCGTCGATGGCGCCGGTCGGGATGGTGTCGAACTCCACCGCCCGGCCCGATCCGCTGGCGGCGGTGCCGGCGGGATAGGTGTTGAGCAACACCACGCCGCCATAGGTGGCGCCGTTCAGGTTGGCGTCGATGCCACGGATATTGATGAAGCGCCCTTCGCCGGTGTCGGTCGAAAGCGACACGCCGGGGATGCGGCCGGCCGCCTCGGCGGCATTGTAGTCGGGGTATTTGGTGATGGTTTCCGCCGCCTGGACGTTCAGGATGGTCATCGCCGCCTGCTGGCGCACCCGCGCGACGACTTCTTCCCGCGGCGCCGTGACAACGACCGTCTCCACGGTTGTCGGCTGCCCCTCGTCGAGCGCCCAGGCGCCGCTGGCCCCGGCCAGGACACTCGCGCCGGCGAGCATGGACAGGCGACGGTTGAACGATCTCATTGATAACCCCACGACGACGCCGTCCGCCCCGATTCTGAGGCGCGCTTCAGCTTGGCCGGGTCTATCGGCGACGACCGCGACAAGGCCGCGTAGGATTTGTGAAAGATTTTACACAGGCTCAGCTTCGGCGGGGTCGCCTAGGCCGGCCGGGCCGCGCCCCAGTAGTTGTAGCCGGCCCATTGCGGCGCCTTGGGCAGATACATGGTCTCCAAGCCGTCGATGGCGAACCCGCCGCGGGTGATCAGGGCCGGGATGTCGCGGCAAAGGTGACAGCCGCCCGAGAGATGTTTCCAGATCGGCTCGATACGGGCCTGCGTCCGGCGCACCGCGGTGTCCGGCGCCAGGCCATGTTCGCAAAACAGCAGCCGCCCGCCGGGTTTCAACGCCCGTCTGGCGGCCTGCAGGGCCGCGTGGGGGTCCGGGATCGTGCACAGGCTGAAGGTGACCAGCACCGTATCGACACTGGCCGGCGCCAGCGAGAGGGCCTCGGCGGTCTCGGCCAGGATCTCCACCGGGAATTCCGCGCCGCCGGCAAGCTTGCGCGCCTGGACAAGCATGCCCTCGGACGGTTCGAGCGCGTAGAGTTTGCTCACCTTGTCACGATCATAGAAGGGCAGGTTGAGCCCGGAGCCGAAGCCGAGCTCGAGCACCACGCCCGACGCCAGCGGCACGATCTTCTGGCGCTGTTTGCCGATCGGCGCGGCTCCGCAGGCCATGTTCAACAACGGCGGCAGAATGAACCGGTCGTAAAATCCCATCGGGCGCGCCCCTCGTTGCCTGGCGCTTCGCTTGGCGCCGCTGATCATTCCGGGACCCTGCTTTGGTTTTCACGGCAGGGAAAGTCCGAAGTGCAAACTCCAGGACCGCTGGACGCTCGGCGCCGAGCCGCTGGCTGGCTATTCGCTCCCTTCGGCCTTCTGGGAATCGGGGGCGTCTTCCAGCACCTCCGCCTGCAGCCCGGCCAGGCGACGATTGGCGACCATGAAGCCGCGCAAGGCGCCGCCGATCATGCCGAAGCCGACCAGCATCAAGCACCAGCTCGCCCACTCGGGCAGGCCGCCGTAGCGAATCTGATTGATCAAATCCCAGGGGTCGAATGGGCCGCGCCGGGGCGACGCATTCGCGCCACCGGCCAACTGCGAAAGCGGCAAGGGCGCGGTGGCCTGACCGGCCACGGCATCGAGCGGCAGGTCGGCGGACTTGGACCCCGCCTCGGTAAAATTCATAGCCGGCCGCTCGCCGGCGCTTCCGGCGACCGCGTCCTTGAAGCTCCCGACTTGCGTCGTCTCGACGTCCGTTGACGGGTGAGCACCCGCGCCAGCCGCGCCCATCGCCGAGGGCGCGCCGCCCGCGAAAACGAGAAGGCCAAGAACCACGCCGGCCAGGGGAGTCTTGGACAAAGGCAAGCCTCCTCTTCGAACCACGGTCATCGCTGGGAGTATAAAGAACGCCGCCGATTCGATCAAGCTTGTGTTGTATTTGTGTCAACAATGGGATCGCCGGTCAACTCTCGCCTTATTTCGAGCGCATTCCCGGCGTGGGCCTCCCCTCGTGACCGCCTTGATCAAAGGATCTTGGCGCGAACCGCGCCACGAGTTCGAACGCTTCACCAGCGAACCGCTGGCGCACGAAAGTGACACCCTTTCCTTCCCGCCAGGTCCACCGTTTCAAGACCAGGCAGGCCGTCCCGGTGGGGACTTCAAGCGCCGCCGCGACGTCGGCGTCGGCGGCGGCGGCGGCAATGCGATGTTCCGCTTCGCTCCAGGCCACGTGAGCGAGCAGCCAGGCCCCGGGGGGGACCGTCGTGAAGTCCGCCGTGGCCGCCGCCGGCGCCACCCCAAGGTGGATGAGGCGATCCTCCACCGCCAGGGGGCGCTCATTGGCGAAATGGCGGCAGCGCAGTTCGACGACGTCTCCGCTCCGCGCCAGCGAGGCCTCATCCGGGTCGAGGGGATTCACCGGACGCACCCGACGGGCGAGCTGCTGATAGTCATAGACCTGCCCCCTCCGCCTGACCTCGGTCTTCAATTCGGGAATCTCCAGCACGGCGGTCTGGATGCGCGGACTGGCGACAAAGGTGCCAGCGCGGCGGCGACGTTCGACCAGGCCGGCGTCGGCCAGGGCTTGCACCGCCTTGCTGGCGGTCGCCCGGGCGCACCCATACTGCGCCGTCAGTTCGTGCTCGAACGGAATGCGTTGGCCTGGCGGCCATTCTCCGGAGCGGATGCGGTCGGCCAATTCGCCGCTGATGCGGGCGTGCAGCGCGGTCACCGGGTCAGCAGCCCGGCAAGCCGCTGGCGATAGCGAGCGACGATGGCGTCCCGGCTGTGGTGGCGGCCGGCGCTGACGACCTTGCGTCCGCCGCGCCAAACCGAGTCCACCGCGCCCCCGCGCCCGGCGAAGATCCAGCCATCCAGAAGCGCGTCCCCCCGGCGACCGACCAGGGAGGGATGATCGCCGTCAAGGGACACAAGATCCAGGGACTTGCCGACAGCCAGGCCGCCACGCGGGACGCCGAGCGCCTGTGCCCCGCCTGACTGGGCGTCGCGAAACAGCCGGCCTCCGACAGACGGCCGCGCCGCGCAGGCCAGGACATTGCGCTTCCGGGTCGACAGCCGCTGACCGTATTCGAGGATGCGAAACTCTTCCGCGGAGTCGATCAGCACATTGGAGTCGCTGCCGATCGCGATCCGCCCGCCCTGGGCGAGAAAGTCCGACGCCGGGAAGAGCCCATCGCCGAGGTTGGCCTCGGTGATTGGGCAAAGGCCGACCACCGCCCCGGCGCGCGCGATCCGGTCCACTTCCAGCGCGGAGAGGTGCGTGGCATGGACCAGACACCACCGGTTGTCGACGGCGACCTGATCCATCAGCCAGTCGACCGGACGACAGCCGTGGGTCGCCAGGCATTCTGCGACCTCCTGACCCTGTTCGGCGATGTGGATGTGGACGGGCGCCGGGCCGGCGATCGTCGTCAGCAGCTGGATTTCGGCCGGCGTCACGGCGCGGAGGCTGTGCGGGGCCACCCCGACGATCGCCCCTTGCAGGTGGGAAGTCGAAAGGCGTGCGGCGGCGTGCAGGGCGACAAAGTCATCGAGCGAATTGACGAACCGGCGCTGGCCCGGGGCCGGCGGCGCGCCGCCAAACCCGCCATGGGCATAGAACACGGGCAACAGTGTCAGGCCGATCCCAGTCGCCTCGGCGGCCGCGCCGATACGGCTGGCCAGCTCGGCGGGGTCGTCATACGGATGGCCGTCAGGCGCATGATGCAGATAGTGGAACTCGCCTACCCTAGTGAAACCGGATTCCAGCATCTCGACATAGGCCAGGGCGGCGATGGCCTCGACATCCTCCGGATCCAGCCGGTCGAGGAAACCGTACATCACCTGCCGCCAGGTCCAGAAGCTGTCGTCCGCGTCCGCCCCGCCATCACGACGTTCGGCGAGGCCCGCCATGCCGCGCTGAAAGGCGTGACTATGGACATTGCCCAACCCCGGCACGGCGATCGCGCCGCGCTCATCGGCGGGTGACGGCCCGGCCGTTTCCACGCCGACGATGACGCCGCCACGGTGGTCGATGCGGACTCCGTCACGCCACTCGCCCTCGACCAGGGCCGTCTCGAACCACAGCGCCACGTCCGACCTCACACCTATTATGTCTAGACATAATAACTCATTTGCGAAATCATAGCGAGGCTTTCGAGGAGCTGCGATGCGCTGCGACACCCTTTGGCGGAACGCCCGTCTGGCCACTCTCGCCTCCGACGCTTCGGGACTCGGCGAAGTGATGGACGGCGTGGTCGCGGCCGTCGGCGGCCGAATCGCCTATGCCGGACCGGCGGACGAAGCCCCGGCTCTCGAGGCGAACACCGTCGTCGACTGCGACGAGCGGTGGATCACCCCCGGTCTGATCGACTGCCACACCCACCTGGTCTGGGCCGGCAGCCGGGCGCGGGAATTCGAGATGCGACTGGCTGGCGAGAGCTATGAGGCGATCGCCCGGGCCGGCGGCGGCATTGTCGCCACCGTCGCCGCCACCCGCGCCGCGAGTGAGATCGATCTGGTCGATCAGGCCCTGCCCCGTCTCGACGCCCTGATAGCGGAAGGCGCCACCACGGTGGAAATAAAGTCCGGCTACGGCCTGGACCTGGAAACGGAGATTCGCCTGCTGCGCGCCGCCCGGACGCTGGGCGAACGCCGCGCCGTAACCATCCGGCCGACATTCCTGGGCGCCCACGCCCTGCCGCCGGAATTCGCCGGCGACGCCGACGGCTACATCGACCTGATCTGCGGGGCGATGATCCCCGCCATCGCCGAGGCCGGCCTGGCGGTTTCGGTCGACGCCTTCTGCGAGACGATCGGCTTCACTCCCGATCAAACCCGGCGGGTGTTCGCGGCCGCGGTTGCCGCCGGCCTGCCGGTGAAGATTCACGCCGAGCAGCTGAGCAACCAGCACGGCGCGACCCTGGCGGCTGGCTTCGGCGCCCAGTCGGCCGATCATCTCGAACACCTCGACGAGGCCGGCGCGGCGGCCCTGGCCTCGGCGGGGGCCGCCGCCGTTCTGCTGCCCGGCGCCTATTATTTCCTGCGCGACACCCGGCCGCCGCCGATCGATAGCCTGCGCCGGCACGGCGTGGCCATGGCGCTGGCGACCGACTGCAACCCCGGCACCTCGCCCCTGACCTCGCTGCTGCTGACGATGAACATGGGCGCGACCCTGTTCCGCCTGACGGTCGAGGAGTGCATCGCCGGCATAACCCGCAACGCCGCCCAGGCGCTGGGGCTCCAGGACCGGATCGGGACTCTGGAGACTGGCAAGGCCTGCGATCTGGCGATCTGGGACATCGAGCGGCCAGCGGAGCTCGTCTATCGCATGGGGTTCAATCCCCTCCACGCCCGAGTCTGGAGCGGCCTGTGAACGACGTCATCCTCAGCCCCGGCGCCGTGTCCCTGGGGGACTGGCGCAGAATCTACCAGGGCGCGCCGGCGCGGCTCGATCCCGCCTGCGGTCCGGTCGTCGCCGAAAGCGCGGCGGCGGTCGAGCGCATCCTTGCGCGCGGCGAGCCGGTCTACGGCATCAACACCGGCTTTGGAAAACTGGCCAGCGTGCGAATCGAGGCCGACGACCTGGAGCGGCTGCAGCGCAACATCGTTGTGTCGCATGCCGCCGGCGTGGGCGATCCCATGCCCGTTCCGGTGGCGCGGCTGATGATCGCCCTGAAGCTGGCGTCACTGGCCCAGGGCGCCTCGGGAATCCGTCCTGCCACGCTGGACCTGCTCGGCGCGATGCTCGAACGCGGCCTGGCGCCGGTCATCCCCGCCCAGGGCTCGGTCGGCGCCTCGGGTGACCTGGCGCCGCTCGCGCATATGGCCGCGGCGATGATCGGCCACGGCGAGGTGTTCTTCGGCGGGCGGCGACTGCCGGCCGGGCAGGCGCTGGCCGAAGCCGGCCTCGCCCCAGCGGTCCTCGGCCCGAAGGAAGGCTTGGCCCTGCTCAACGGCACGCAGTTCTCCACGGCCTACGCCCTGGCCGGCCTGTTCGAGGCCGAGACGCTGCTTCGCTGCGCCCTGGTCACCGGCGCCCTGGCGACCGAAGCGGCCAAGGGTTCCGACACCCCGTTCGATCCGCGCATCCATGTGCTGCGCCGTCATCGCGGGCAGATCGACACGGCCGCCTCCCTGCGCGAGTTGATGGCCGGTTCAGCCATCCGCGCCTCGCACCTCCAGGGCGACGCCCGGGTGCAGGATCCCTATTGCCTGCGCTGCCAGCCGCAGGTGATGGG
>CAIQDO010000318.1 GCA_903870555.1 uncultured Caulobacteraceae bacterium | reverse complement strand
CGGCGGCAGGGGATCGAGGGCCGGGGCGGCGTCCATCGGCGGGCTATAGCATGTTCCTGGTTCGTTTCAGCAAGGCCGCCCGAGAAGGACGGTTATCCGCAGATGACGCAGATGAGCGCAGATGGCGCCGTGACCCTGCGCCGAAGGCGGTGGAGGGGGCGTCTCTGCGAAACCTCACACGCCTTGATGAAACGAACCAAGAACATGCTATAGCCCGGCGATGGACGCCGCCCCGGCCCTCGATCCCCTGCCGCCGCGGTTCGCGGCCTGGTTCGCCGCGCGCGGCTGGGCCCCGCGCGAGCATCAGCTGGCCATGGTCGAGGCCGGCCGGCGCGGCCGCAACGTCCTGCTGATCGCCCCCACCGGCGGCGGCAAGACCCTGGCCGGCTTCCTGCCGAGCCTGATCGAGCTGACCGAGCGGCCCCCCGCCAACACCCCGCGCGGGATCCACACCCTCTACATCTCCCCCCTCAAGGCCCTGGCCGTCGACGTCGAGCGCAACCTGGCCACGCCGATCCGCGAGATGGGCCTGACCATCGTCGCCGAATCCCGCACCGGCGACACCGGCGTCGCCCGCCGCCAGCGCCAGCGCATCAAGCCGCCCGACATCCTGCTGACCACCCCCGAGCAGCTGTCGCTGTTCTGCGCCTGGGAGGGCGCGCGGCGCTATTTCGAGGATCTGCGCTGCGTGATCCTCGACGAGGTCCACGCCATCTGGCCCGGTAAGCGCGGCGACCTGCTGGCCCTCGCCCTCGCCCGCCTCCAGACCTTCGCCCCCGAATGCCGCCGCGTCGGCCTGTCGGCCACGGTGGAGGAGCCCGACCTGATCCGCGACTGGCTGTCTCCCTCCCGCCCCGGGGCCTCGGCCCGCTACGCCGTCGACCTCGTCCGCGGCGCCCCCGGCGCGGCCCCGGTGGTGGAGGTGCTGCTGTCGGAGGACCGCGTCCCCTGGGCCGGCCACACCGCCCGCCACGCCATGCCGGAGGTCTATGACGCCATCCGCGGCGCCCGCACCGCCCTGGTGTTCGTCAACACCCGCTTCCAGGCCGAGTTCGCCTTCCAGGAGCTGTGGCGCTTGAATGAAGACAGTCTGCCGATCGCCCTGCACCACGGCTCCCTGGCCGCCGAACAGCGGCGCAAGGTCGAGGCCGCCATGGCGCGCGGTGAGCTGCGGGCCGTGGTCTGCACCTCGACCCTCGACCTCGGCATCGACTGGGGCGACGTCGACCTGGTGATCCAGCTCGCCTCGCCCAAGGGCGCCTCGCGGATGGTCCAGCGCATCGGCCGCGCCAACCACCGCCTCGACGAGCCCAGCCGCGCCCTGTTCGTCCCCGCCAACCGCTTCGAGATGCTCGAATGCCAGGCGGCGCGCGAGGCCATCGCCGAGAACGCCTTCGACACCGAGGCTCCGCGCACCGGCGCCCTGGACGTCCTCGCCCAGAACATCATGGGCTGCGCCTGCAGCGAGCCCTTCGACGCCCTTGAGCTCTACGACGAGATCACCGGCGCCGGCCCCTACCGCGACCTGAGCTGGGAGGACTTCGAGACCGTGGTCGATTTCGTCGCCACCGGCGGCTACGCCCTGCGCGTCTACGACCGCTTCGCCCGTATCGTCCGAGGCCAGGACGGCAAGTGGCGCGCCCGCAACGCCGAGATGATCCTGCGCCACCGCCTCAACGCCGGAACCATCGTCTCCCCCGCCATGCTGTCGGTGCGCATCGCCGGGCGCCGGGGCGTGGCCGGCCGCAAGATCGGCGAGGTCGAGGAGGGCTACCTCGAGGTGCTCGACCCCGGCGACACCTTCATCTTCGCCGGCCAGACCTGGCGCCTCGTCGCCGTCACCGGGACCGACGTGCTGGTCAGCCCCGCCCCCGGCGAGGAGGCCAAGATGCCCTCCTGGGGCGGCTCCAAGTTCGCCCTGTCGACCTTCCTCGCGAAGAAGGTCCGCGACATGATGTCGGACGCCCACCACTGGGCCGTGCTACCGGGCGACGTGCGCGAATGGCTGGAGATCCAGCGCGACAAGTCGATCATCCCCGGCCGCGACGAGATGCTGCTGGAGACCTTTCCCAAGGGCCAGCGCTTCTTCCTGGTCTGCTACCCGTTCGAGGGGCGCCTGGCCCACACCACCCTGGCCATGCTGCTGACCCGCCGGCTGGAGCGCGCCGGCGTCGGGCCGCTCGGCTTCGTCTGCAACGACTACGCCCTGGCCGTCTGGTCGCTCAAAGCCATGGACGGACTCGATTTCGCCGACTTGTTCGACGAGGACATGCTCGGCGACGACCTGGAAGCGTGGCTGGCGGAGAGTCCGATGATGAAGGGCGCGTTCAAGACCTGCGCCCTGATCTCCGGCCTGATCGAGCGCCGATCGCCCAAGGACAAGAAGTCCGGCCGCCAGGTCAGCTTCTCCACCGACCTGATCTACGACGTGCTGCGCAAGCACCAGCCCGACCACCTGCTGCTGCGCTGCGCCCGCGTCGACGCTGCCCAGGGCCTGATCGACGTCAAGCGGCTGGGCGAGATGCTGGCGCGCATCCGCGGCCGCATCGTCCACAGCCGCCTGGACCACCTGTCGCCCTTCTCGGTCTCGGTGATCCTGGAGATCGGCCGTCAGCGCGCGCCGGGCGAAAGCGCCGGAGAAATGATCCTGATGGACGCCGCCGAGGACCTGATCGCCCAGGCCATCGCATGAGCCTTGCCGCCGCCGCCGTTCAGTTCGACACCGTCGCCCAACACCCTCTCGGCGGGCTTGGCCTGAGCCTGAGCGGCGAGGCGGTGGTCTGCCGCCCGTCCGGCGCCCTGTGGGTCGAGGCCCGCCGCGCCCTGATCGTCGCCGACCTTCACCTGGAAAAGGGCTCGTTCTACGCCCTGCGCGGCCAGATGCTGCCGCCCTACGACACCGCCGACACCCTGCGCCGCCTGGCCGCCGAGGTCGCCGCCCTGAGCCCGGACGTGCTGGTGTTCCTCGGCGACAGCTTCCACGACCGCGCCGGCGAGAGCCGCCTGTGCGCCGCCGACATTGCCGTGCTGTGCGCCCTGGCCCACGGCCGCGACCTGCTGTGGGTGACCGGCAACCACGACCCCGTCGGCCCGGTCGGCCTGCCCGGCAGCGCCGTCGCCACCCTCGCGCTAGGCGCCCTCGCCCTGGTCCACGAACCGGCCGCCGGCCCCGCGCCCGGCGAGGTCGCCGGCCACCTGCACCCCTGCGCCCGCGTCAAGGCTCGCGGCGCCAGCGTCCGCCGCCGCTGCTTCGTGACCGACGGCGAACGGCTGATCCTGCCGGCCTTCGGGGCGCTGGCGGGGGGGCTGAATGTGAGGCACGCGGCGTTCGCGGGGCTGATGCGCGCGCGGCCTCTGGCGGCGGTGCTGGGGGTGGGGCGGGTGCATGCGGTGGGGTGGGGGTCGTTGCGGGATGATTGATGCGGCAGCGCGTCGGCGCCCGGGATACACGCGCCAGAAACTGGGACGTAACGCGGGGTGACTCGGTCGGATGATATCCAAATCTACCGTCCGGGCGCAGCGGGTCCGACGATTGGGCTTGGCGGGACGTCGTCCGATCTAGGCTCCGAACCCAATCAGCGGGTTGATCGAACGTAGCAAATCATGATTCACGCCGTCTTCAGACCAGTTTTCGAGGAGAGGTGGGTGATGAGCCGGGGACTGTTTTGGCTGGACGACCAGCAATGGGCGGCGATCGAGCCGTTCATGCCGAAGAACCAGCCCGGCGCTCGCCGAAAGGATGACAGACGCATCATTTCCGGCATCTTCCACGTTCTGAAGAGCGGTTGCCGTTGGCGGGACTGTCCCGAGGCCTACGGGCCGCCTACGACGATCTACAACCGCTTCAACCGCTGGTCGCGAAAACGCATGTGGACCGCAATGCTGGAAGCGTTGGCGGAATCCGGCGCGGTCAGGGACAACGTCGCCATCGACGCCACCTATGTGAAGGCCCAGCGCTCAGCGTTTGGCGGAAAAGGGGGGCCCAGACGCAGAAGATCGGCCTCTCGCGCGGCGGAAATACCACTAAAATCCATGCCTTGACCGATGTGATCGGCCGCCCGTTCAAGCTGCTGCTCACGCCTGGCAACATTCACGATGTCACCGCGGCGCCCGAACTCCTCGCCCAACTGTCGGGCGCGCGGTTTATCTTGGGCGACAAGGGTTACGATTCTGACACCCTCAGGGCGACGATCCGCCAGCAGGGCGCACGGCCTATAATCCCTGGAAAAGCGAACCGCAAACGCAAGATCCCGCTCGACAAGAGCCGATACAGGTCCCGCCACCTTATCGAAAATGCCTTCTGCAGACTGAAAGACTTCCGACGCGTCGCCACCCGTTACGACAAACTGGCCCGCAACTTCTTATCCACCGTCGCTCTCGCCGTTCTCCTCGCCTATTGGCTATGATTGAGTCTGGAGCCTAGATCCTGACAGCCCTACGCAGGGCGGCGACTTTCCTTTGGCGAGCGGCCGAACCGCTCGGTGAACGCGCGCGTGAAGGCGGCGGCCGATTTGTAACCGACGTTATGGGCCACGGTCTTGATCGGG
>CAIQDO010000317.1 GCA_903870555.1 uncultured Caulobacteraceae bacterium | reverse complement strand
GTGACTGGAGTTCAGACGTGTGCTTTCCGATCTGGTCGCGGACGATCCCCTATCCTGCGTCGCGCTCGGTTGCGGCAAGGTGCTCGAACATCCCAAATGGATGAAGGGCCTGCTCGAATCGAGCTTGTTCTAATAGGATTTCGTCTGGTCTAGGTCTTAGGTCCGCCCGGGTTTCGGGCGCTGGCCGATGTTTGATTGGGAGGCGTGGATGTCCCTCAGGGACGGTCCGCTCAGCGATATCCGGCCGCCCCTGACCTGGTTGGCCGTTGCGGCGCTTTTTGTCGCCATGATCGTTGCCTTGGCGGTTTTCGTAGGCGATCGACCTGGGGATTCGAAACACGCCGCCGCGCCGGCGAGGCGGTCGATCGATGGCGCTCTCGGGATGGCTGGCGGCCTGTTGTCGACGCCCGTGCGCTGGGTCGGCGGCGCCGCGGCCGTCGCGCGAGACTATGTTCTCGCCGGAGCGGAAGTGGGACGTCTACGGACGGAGTTGGCCGCCGCCCGCACCTGGAAGGACCAGGCTCTGGCCCTGCGGGATGAGAACGCCCGTTATCGCGCTCTGCTTGGCGTCGGCACGGATCCGCCGTTGCCGAAGGTGTTCGCGCGCACCGTGCTGGACGCCCGCGGGCCGTTTGCAAACACGCGGATCGCCGATGTTGGAGCCGCCCGGGGAGTCACCGAGGGCAATCCGGTGCTGAGCGACCACGGCTTGGTCGGCCGCGTTACGGGCGTGGCCCCGGGCGCCAGCCGGATCATGTTGCTCACGGACGTCGAGAGCCGGACGCCGGTGCTGATCGCGCGGACCAATGGCCGTGCGATTCTGACCGGCGACGGCGGCGCGAACCCGAGGCTGAACTATCTGCGCAGCCATGATGTCCTGCATGTCGGCGACCGGGTGCTGACCTCCGGGGATGGCGGGGTTCTGCCCCGTGGATTGCCGGTCGGCCTGGTCGTCAAGGCCTTCGATGGCGGCTGGCGCGTGCTGCTGGATTCGGACGCCTCGCCTATCGACTTCGTTCAGATCATGCTGTTCCGGGACTTTTCGCAGCTGACGCCTCCCGCGACCCTGGAGCCTCGGGTGTTGCCGCCGATCACGACCGGCGCGCCGGCTCCCGTCGCCCCGGCCATGGCGACATCGCAGTTGCGTCAGCCCGTGAAGGCGCCTTGATGGCCAGTCCGACCGTCCAGCCGCCGAATCCGCTGGGATGGCTATTGGCGCCGGCGTTGATCTGCATGATCGCCTCCGTTGTTATGGCGACACCGGTCAACCTGTTCGGGATGAGGCCGCCTGAGCCGGTGTGGGCCATGGCTCCGGCGTTCGCCTGGGCGGTCATCCGGCCCTCCTTTCTTCCGCCGATCGCTCTGTTGCTGATGGGCGCCTTTCAGGATGCCTTGTGGGGCGGGGCGCTCGGCCTTTGGCCCCTCTGCCTTCTGACCCTCTATGGCCTGGTATTTCTGGTTCGTCCGATATTGTCCGGACTGGGCTTCTGGTCGTTGTTCATCTGGTATCTGACGGCGTGCGCCGCGGCGTTCGGCCTTGGTGTTTTGCTGACCAAAACCGCCTCCGGAACCGTTCCCAGCCTGGTTGGCGTCGGCCTGCAGTTTGCCGTGACCGGCGCCCTGTTCCCCCTCGCCTGGCGTCTTATCGATGCCTTCGAGGACGCCGACGTGAGGTTCCGCTAGTGGATTCGTCGTTGTTCCTTGATGAAGTGAACGCCCGGCAGGGCCTGTTTCAGAGGCGCGCCTTGCTGTTCGGCGGACTAGCTGGACTTGGTCTTGTCGCCCTCGGCGGCAGGCTCACGCAACTGCAGCTTATCGAAGCCAGTCGTTACACGAAACTCTCGGAGCACAATCAGTTCGAGTTTGTGCTGTCGCCACCGCCGCGGGGCTTGATCCTCGACCGAAACGGCCTTGTGCTGGCGTCCAACCGGCCCGACTTCCGCCTGCTGCTCGCCAAGGACGAGACCACTGACATCGACGCCATCCTGGCCCGTCTTGCGACACTGTTGCCGCTCGACGGCGCTCACATCGACAGGCTTCGGGACGAGATCGAGGCGGCTCCGCGCAAGGCGCCGGTCGCTATTGTCGAAGACATGACCTGGGAAGAATTTTCCCGGGTCAATGTGCGGGCGCCGGAACTTCCCGGAGTTACGGCCGACATGGGGGAGGTTCGTGTCTATCCCTTCTCCGGCGCCTTCGCTCACGTGGTGGGCTATGTCGCCAAGGTGAGCGCCAAGGATGTCAGCAAGACAGGCCCCAACGCCGACCCGATACTCCTCAATCCCGGGTTCCGAATCGGCAAACAGGGCGTCGAGAAGGCGTTCGACCTGGCGCTCCGGGGCAAGGCGGGCGCCAAGAAGGTGGAAGTCGACGTCAAGGGCCGCGTCGTGCGCCAGGATCCCGCCGGTGACGTCCCGCCCGAACCCGGAGCCCCGATAAGATTGACGCTCGACGCCGACATCCAGAACCGGGCCCTTGAGGTGTTCGGGGAGGAGAGTGGGGCGGCGGTGATGATGGACTGCCGGACCGGCGACGTGTTGTGCATGCTGTCCGCGCCGAGCTTCGACGCCAACCAGTTCGTCAAGGGGCTCACCGGACCCGAATATCGCGCGCTGTCTGACTATGATCACAAACCTCTGTTCAACAAGGCCTTGACCGCCAACTATCCGCCCGGCTCAACCTTTAAGACCATGGTCGCCCTGACGGCCCTGGAGCGCGGTTTCGATCCAGGCCGGATCTATGTCTGCAACCGCGCCTGGGCCTGGGGTGGGAGAGTGTGGCATTGCGACAAGGCGCATGGCGCGCTGAACATGCACGATGCCATCAAGCACTCCTGCGACATCTATTTCTACC
>CAIQDO010000316.1 GCA_903870555.1 uncultured Caulobacteraceae bacterium | reverse complement strand
GGTGGAGGGGGCAAGCCCCCTCTGCGAACGCGCCCCGCCCTAAACCTCCTTCAGCAGCCGCTCCACCGCCGCCAGCCGCGCGTCGATGTCGGTCAGGCTGGCCTGGATTGCCGTCAGGGCGTTGACTCCGGCGCCGTTCGCCCGGGCGCGCAGGACGCTGGCGAGGCCCATGATGGCGCACAGCGCGATCAGGGTGCCGAACAACAGGATCAGGGTGGAGAAGAAGACGGGCGGGCTCATGAGGAAAGACCTTTCAGGGTTCGGAACGGGGAGGGGAAAGCGTGGCCGCCGCCGCGGCGACCGCCGCCGGCGTCAGGACGATGTCGAAGTCGGAAATCTCGAAATAGTTCAGCGCCTTGCCATCGGTCGACAGCTCCAGCCGGCTGGCCACGAGGCCTGCCTCCTGCAGCCGGGCCAGATGCAGATGCAGCAGCGGCCGGCTGATGCCCAGTTCCCGCGCCAGCGCCGACACATAGATCCGCCCGCCGCCGTGCAGCGCCGCCACGATCCGCAACCGATGCGGATTGGCCAGCGCCGCCAGGGCGAGCAGCAGGGCGTCGCCGGTCGTGGAGGCTGAGTGATCGTCTTTCATGCGTCAGAAATAACTGACGCATGAAAGGGAGTCAACAGAATGGTGGCGGAAATTCGCCCTCTCTCAACTCAACCCATCTCGAAAAAAACCCCGCGGTGTCGAGCGACCTCTGGAACCACGCACCGCCCCAAGGGTTCACTCCCCGGACGCCCTCCCACCCCCCCTGGGTTGGGCTCCACTCGCGGGGCGCGGCGAATGGGTTCGCGTCCCGCGACCCTCCTGCTACCTTCCCTCGCCCTTCAAATACCGGTCGAACCAGGCCACGGTGCGCTCCATCGCGTCGATCTGGTTCTCGATCTTCATGAAGCCATGCCCCTCCCTGGCGTAGTAGTGGGCGTCGACGGTCTTGCCGTCCGCCTTGAGGGTGGCCACCACCGCCTGGGCCTGGTCGATGGGAACGCGGATGTCGTTCTCGCCTTGCAGCACCAGCAGGGGCGCGCGGGCGGCGTGGATATAGGTCATCGGCGAGGTGGCGTCATAGATCGCCCTGTCCTTGACCGGATCGCCGATAAGGCCGCGCTCATACTGCTGCAGCAGCGGGTCTTCGTGTTCTAGCATCGCGAACCAGTTGATAATGCCATACTGCTCCACCGCCGCGGCCCAGACCTCCGGCGTCTTGCCGATGGCCATCAGGGTCATGAACCCGCCGTAGGATCCGCCGGTGATCCCGATGCGAGCCGGATCGACATAGCCGGTGGCGGCCAGGAATTTCGCGGCATGGACCTCGTCGATCAGGTCGCCGCCGCCCAGGTCCTTGATGTTGGCGTCCTGGAAGGCCTGGCCATAGCCGGTCGAGCCGCGCGGATTGGGCTCGATCACCACGTAGCCGCGCGAGGCCAGGGCCACGGCGAGGCGGCTGAAACTGTCCAGAGTCTGGCCGGTTGGGCCGCCGTGGGGGACGACCACCGCGGGCGCGTGGCCGTCGCGCGCCAGGTTGGCCGGGGTGATCAGGATGGCCGAGATCACCGTGCCGTCGGCGCTGGCGTAGTGGACGATCGAGGAGGTCGGCAACTTTGCCGCCTGAAGCCCCGCGGAGGCCATGTGGGTGAGTTGGAGACTCGTCCTGCCGTTGCGCGGCACGCTCCACCAGTCGGTCGGCGCCGTGGCCGACTGATGGGCGACCAGCAGACGGTCCCCGTGCGGCGAGAAGGCGTGGTCGGCGGGGGAATCGACCCCCTCCGGGAAGCTCAGTGGCCGCGACTTGCCGCTGACCCGGTCGAACAGATGGATGGCCGCGCGCCCGTCGGCGTTGACCTCGTAGGCCACGGTCCGTCCGTCCGGGGAGAAATCGCCGCCCGCCTCGCTCCAGGGCGAGGGCGCCAGCCAGCGCCAGGCGTGGCCCGCGATGTCGTAGAGCGCCGCCTGATCCTGGCCGCCCCTTTCATTGGAGGTCAGCGACAGCCAGCGGCCGTCGGGGGAAAGATCGGCGGCGCTCACCCGCAGACCCGCCCGCACCGGGGTCAGGGCCCGCGCCTGGCCGGTGGCCACGGTGATGCGCCAGACGGCGCCTTCGGTATTGTTGGCGTCGACGCGGTTGGCGATCAGCCTTGCCCCGTCGGCGCTCCAGGCCACGGGCGCCCAGCGGTGGTTGGCGGTGGCCTCATGGGTCAGGGCCCGCGCCTTGCCGGTCGTCAGGTCCAGCACCCACAGATTCGGCGCGGGCTCGGTCTTGAGCTTGTGGGCGTAGGCGATGCGCCGGCCGTCCGGCGAGATCAGGGCGCCCTGGTCGGAGGCCACGGGATTGTCGGTCAGCCGCCGCACCGGGCCGCCGTCGATCGACACGCTATAGAGATTGTATTTCTCGTCTCCGCCCCGGTCGGACTGGAACACGATCCGCCGCCCGTCCGGCGACGACGCCAGCCCGGTCTGCACCTCGTCCGACGTCGTCAGCCTCACCGGCGCCCCGCCCGCGGCCGGAACCTTCCAAAGGTTGAAGCGCCCGGAGATGTTGGCGCTGAACACCACCCACTTGCCGTCGCGTGTCCAGATCGCCCCGCGCGCGGCGTGGCTGTCGAACAGATCGCCGATCGCCACCGGCCCCGCTCCCGGCAGCGTCGGCGACGTCACCGAACGCGGATCGGTCAGCGGCCGGTCGGGCCCGGGAACCGGCGCGGCCCGCGCGGACGCGGCCGCGAGGCTCGCCAGGGCCGCCAACGCGGCGAAGGAGATGGAAGGGTGGTGTCTGTGCATCGATTAGCCCCGGGTTGCGAGGACGAGCCTCGCCCGGCGCAACGCGGCTGTCCAGAGTGGTAATACGGGGACACCATACTTAATTCGCCGACGATATCTGGGCCGCGGCGCGCCGGTCGTTTTAAGTATAGTGTCCCCGTAATACAGAACTGTCCTCAATTTTCGTGTCTCACTCCAGGAGTGCACTCTACCCTGTGAATCCCGTCGCCCCGTGGCACGGACAGGCGCATCACAATGTTCGCGACGCCATCGAAGCCTGGATCGAACAGGCCGTCGCCATGGGCCGAGCGATCCCCGAGCCGACTCGGCAGCGCCTTCCCGCCTGACGCCGGGCCCCAAATCGCGACATCCCGGAATGGGTGATCGTCTGGTCGCCGCCGCCCGTTGACCGCCACCTGGGCGATCTTGCCCTGTGTATCGTCCCATGATACACGGACGTGGTTTTCCAAGGTGCCAATGGCGATCCAGAGCTTTCAGAGCGACGCGGCGCGGTCGATCTTCGAAGGCCGAAATCCCGGCAAGGGGTTCCCGACCGACCTGATCCGCGTCACGCGCCGCAAGCTGGAAATGCTGGAAGCGGCCACGACGCTGGAATCCTTGCGAATTCCCCCTAACAATCGCCTGGAAGCGTTGAAGAGGGACAGGCTGGGCTGGTTCTCGATCCGGGTGAACGACCAGTTCCGCCTGATCTTCAGGTGGACGGACGGCGGCCCCGCCGACGTCCGATTCATCGACTATCATTGACGAAGGACCCGCCCGTGACCTCACCCGACGCCATCGACCCGCTGTCCCCCGTCCATCCCGGCGAGATGCTGGCCGAAGAGTTTCTCGTTCCGCTGGGCCTCAGCGCCGGCACGGCCGCCGCGCGCATGGGCGTCCCGCGCACACGCATCGAACGTCTGGTCGCGCGCGCGACGCGGATGACGCCCGACACCGCCTTGAGGCTGGAGCGTCTGCTCGGCATGCCGGCAGAGTTCTGGCTGAACCTTCAGTCGCGCTACGACCTCCTCACGGCGAGGGCCGATCTGCCGCCGTCGATCGCCAGGATCGCCCGCTTCGAGGGCGCGGGGTGACGGCGGCAAGGCCATGACCGACGACGCCATCAGCCGCCTCAGCGCGCACGACCGCCTTGAGCTGATCGGCCGGCTTTAGGACAGCCTGACCGACGCTGAACCTCCCTTGCGCCGATCCCAGCAGGCCGAGCTGGAGAGACGCCTCGCCAGCTTCGAAAGCGACCGAGCCCAAAGCGTGACCTGGGAGGACCTCAAGGCCTGACCGGACCGCGGGCGTCCCGCCCGCAAAACCGCGCGCCGGAGCATCGGCCATGACCCGACCGCACCCGTAGCGCCGGCGTCCTCGCCGGCGATGTGCGCCCTTCAATCCCGCCGGGTCTGGCGGTCGCCGGGCTTCGAACAGGGGCGCGGCTACAATATTGCAAAATGCATTGAAAATGATATGTTCAACCCCCGCGCGGAGACCGCCGCCGCGTAATTTCGATGAGGTGCGCCCATGCCAAGGAAGCCCGGCTCCGGCGAGCCCGCCTGGACTGATCCCGACGACGCGCCCGAGCTCGGCGCGGGGTTCTTCAAGCGCGCGGACATCTTCGAGGGCGACCGCCTCGTGTCTAGGCGCCGCCCCGGCTGGCAGACCCGCGCCAACGCCGCCCTAACGGCCTGGCGGGCGCGCCGGCCAGGGACGTAGGGCGTTCGCTCACGCCGATGACGGAAAAGGACACCCGAATGGCTGACGGTTTGCCGAACCTTCCCCCCCTCTCCGAGGTCGCCCGCCTCGATGAGCAGATCGCCGAGTATGTGCATCGCGCGTTTTCCGAGACCGCCGATGGCGCGGACATGGGCAGGCTCAACGCCCCGATCCGCTAGGCGGACGGGCCTCGGTCAGCTCCGCCTCGGAACGGCGGCGGCCGCCCACACAAATTCCGGCCAGTGTGCGATTTCACACGTTCAATCCCGGCGACGCCGCCTAACGATCGACTCAGGGGAAGTGAACAGAGTGCCGCCCGGCGCGCGCGGCCAAAGGCCGTCTCGACCGGGTACGCCACAGTGACTAGGGTGACGGGGGGCGACAGCCAGGGGCGACCGATTCTGTCGTGCCGAGTGGCTAGGCTCCTCCACGGTCATCGCCACGCGTCTTGGGACAATCGTGAACACATCGGACCTCGATTTCGAACAGTTCAGTTCTGCGATCGCCGCTGCCCAGCGCGGCGAGATCGGCGCCCATGCGCCTTGAGGACCTGAAGCCCGGCGCCCGCGTCCACGGCCTTGCCGGCGCCGACGCCGCCGAGGTGGTCAGCGCGAGTTGGTTCGGCGAACAGGCGGTCGACGTCGTGTTCCGCATCGGCGGGCGGGTGGACCAGCGCATCGTCTTTCGCGCGGATGAACCGAGCCTGACCCTGGCCGGCGCCGGCCGAGCCTTCAGCTTCGATGGCGACGGCGAAACCCTGCGCCTGACGACGCCATCGGTCGAAGTTTCCTTCTGGAAAGGACAGCTGCGCATTGCGAACCGTCTCTTCGGACGGCTGGATGGCAGGGACTAGGGTAGCGCCGCGCGATTACATCAAGGTGACGGTTCAGAATGCGTTTACCGCCATGGGGCGCGGGATACGGTTTGAGAAGGGGATCTTGTGAGAAGGACTGAATTCACGGCGCAGGCTGGCGTGGAGGCTGTGCTTTGTCTCATGCGCGACCGAGACCCCGAGGCTCGGTACGCCGATATCTGTATGCTTATCGCCGACTGGGACTCCCGACCGACGTACTTTGCTGAGCATTTGGCGCCACTGAACCCCTTGATCGATATCGGGCGATGTGAGCCGAATCTCCTTGATCAGCTCGCCACCCTGTTGGGTTTCAAATCCGACGCCGAGGAAACCGGACCGACGGCAGCCGCCAAGAGCGACCGGAACAGATACCAGCGCGGCTACATGCGCGCTCGGCGGGCGCGCCTTGCCAAGGCTTTGGCGGTGGAAACCGCGGGCAGACCCGAACTACCGCCTGAAGCGAAGGTGGAACTTCAAGCGCAGATCATGGAGCTTTGGAGGCAGAAGCGTGAGGCATTCCTTGCGTCAAGAAGTGCAATGACCTTTAAGGAGCGCAATCGCGCGACTTCTGAATTTTGGGCGACCGTTGATAATTGTCTGGAAAGTGGATCATTGTATAACGGCTATGAGCCGGACACAGTATCTACTGGTTTGGCAATTCACGTCAAAGTGGCATGTGTCCCGCCGACAGCGAATATTTTCCTGTCTAAAATTGTCGAAGCTGCAGATGTTGCGATCTGGGAGTTAGCAGAAGAACTGCAAATGAATCCGGATGTGTTGAAGGGCCGGCTCTCCGGGGCCACATTGGCGGACAAGGGCGCGGTGGGCGACTTGGTTCGAAAAATCAAGGCGGCCACAGAAGCGGGTGATTTGCCCGTTCCCAAATACGTGGGCTTCAAGCAGCGACGCATCTTGCTGCGCCGGCTATTGGGCGCGTGATGTAGACATGCCTCATTGGCTTCTCGTCCTGGGCTAGGCGGAGTGGGCGGCGTTCGATCAGGCGATGCGCGACGACCTCGCCGGGCGTTGCCCGGATCTGTTCGCGCGGTTGTTTCCGGCGGGGGCGACAATTCGCACATCGGAAAAATTGCAAAATGCGCACGTTGTGATAGCTTTCGGCTACAATGACGATTTTGGCCCCTCCGACACTAAACCAGCGTATCGCCGACCAGTTGCTTGGCGCGGTCGCCTGGGTGCGCGACGTGTCGATGTTCGTGAAGGTGGTTCTGGTGGCAGGAGGCGCCCTGATTTCGGGTATGGCGCGGCTTTTGCCCCTGCCGGTTTCGCCGATAGATTTGAAGGATTTGGTTCAGGGCGGGGGATTGGTGGCCGCGTTCCTCGGCGGCGTCGCCCTGGTGTTTCTCGACAAGAATCTGGCGGGCTCGCTGAAGTTGGCTACCGATGCGACCGCTGAATTGCAGAATGTCCAGTCTACGCTCGCCGGCCTCGATGCCGCCTTCGAGAATGCCCAAACGCGCGACCGACAGCTGCGGGCCCTGCGGGCGGCGTCCGTGGCGCTGCGCGGCGGCATCGAGAAGTCGCTGTTTCGCGCGCCACCGGACGAGACCGCGACCATGGCCGAACTCCTCGACATTGGGCTCGATGAGCTTCAGGCCGCCATGGGCTTTGTCGCAGGAGATGTCTGGACGATTTCCATTTACCGCGCAGAACCGGGCGCGCCGGTGTCGCTGCGCCGCCTCGCGACGCGCCGGTCGAATCGCGCCGAGGAAACGCAGCCTTCGCGGGAGTGGTCATCGGGCCAGGGCCACATCGGCATGACCTGGTTGCGCGCTGCGGAAGTCGTCCTGGAGGACGTCACCGACCCGGCAATCCGTCACGCCATGAACACACCGGCCGACAAGGATACGCCAAGTGACGCCTGGCGGTACAAGTCCATCGCGGCGGTGCCGGTGATCCGAGACGGGGTCGCGGAGCCTTGGGGTGTCGTCATCGCCACGTCCTCTCGAGCAGGGCAGTTCTCACCGGCTCCGCTATCTGCGGGGTCCGAGCGGGCGGAAGCCATGAGGGTCTTTGCCGGCTTGATTGCTTTGGCCGCTTCGATTCATCATATACTGCTCAACACGCCCGGTTCGGGCGCCAAGCCGACTTCGTCGGCGTGAGGATATCGCGATGACGCTGGCTCCAGATGGTCTGCCGATCTCAGCGATCGGCGAAATCGACGCCCAGATCCAGCGGCGTATCGGCAGCTACATGAGCGGCTCGCCGGCCCCGGACGATCTGGCAGAAATTCAGCGCCTCAATCGTCAGCGTGTGGACATGACCACGCCGACCCTGTTCGAGGACGCCAGGGCGCTGATCGCCCAGATCGCCGCCGCCCGCTAGGCAGGCGCGCCCTGGCCATGGCCGCGTGATTTCGATGAGGTATGCCCATGCCAAGGAAGCCCAACTCTGGCGAACCCGCCTGGATTGATCCCGATGATGCGCCCGAACTCGGCGAGGCGTTCTTCACGCGCGCCGATATCTTCGACGGCGACCGCCTCGTGTCGAGGGGCCGTCCCAGGCTGGACAAGCCCAAGCGCCAGATCACCCTGCGGCTCGACGCCGATGTGATCGATGGCCTGCGCGCCACCGGCCCCGGCTGGCAGACCCGCGCCAACGCCGCCCTGGCGGCCTGGCTGGCGCGCGGCGCGGGGGCGTAGGGCGTTGGCCCATGCCGGCCAACGAAAGGACGCCGCGCCATCGGCCGCCGTTTCGGCATGCGATCGCGCTTCACGATGAAGCTCGCCAAGTCGTTCCCACATCGACCCCCACGGACCCGCATCGGCGTTCCCGAGTCCCCTGCGTCGCCCTTCATCGGCCCTTCATCGACCGGTCATTGGCGCGCCATCGAACAAACCGCGCCCCCTCGCTGCCCTCGCCCGGCCCGGGCGAGACGCTGCGATTTCCTTGACTTTCCCGCCAAAATTTTGCATAATGACAGCCTAAACGCGGAGCAAAAGCGGTTTGGCGTCCCTCATCTTTGCGGATCTTGGCGTCACGCCCCGTCACCCGCCCGCCCGCGCGCCTCGCGCGGTCTCCCGGTTCCGCTCTTGTTGCGGCGCCGGGGAACGCATGGTATCAGGCGCGCGGCTTGCGGCGAGGGGGTCTATCGGGCTCCCCGGACCCTCCTGGATTCCTGGGGGTATTCAAGCCTTTAAGCTGGTTCAGGACCCTCCCGGACCGGCATCGACAATGACACCGGACGGTTTTCACGTGGCGGATGATTCCAGTGCGACGGACGTGGGCTCGCGATATGCGCAGGCTCTTTTCGACCTCGCTATAGAGACGAACGCGCTTCCCGTGGTGGAAGCCGACCTCAAGAGCCTGGAGGCCATGCGCGCCGCCAGCGCCGATTTGCGCATGCTGCTGACCTCGCCGAAGTTCACGGCCGAGGACAAGGGCAAGGGCCTCGTCGCCATCGCCGACAAGGCCGGCCTCAGCGTCACGACCCGCAAGTTCCTCGGTCTGCTGGCCGCCAATCGCCGCACCGCGGCGCTGAGCGTTATTATAAAGGCGTTCCACGCCCTGGCCGCCGCCCGCCGCGGCGCGGTCTCGGCCCATGTGGTGACCGCCATTCCGTTGACCGCCGACCAGTCCGCGGCCCTCGCCGCCGCCCTGCGCACCGCGCTGGGCAAGGACCCCGAAATCGAAACCCGCGTCGACCCCGCCATTCTCGGCGGCGTCAAGGTCCGCGTCGGGTCTCGTCTCTATGATGCTTCGCTGAAGTCGAAGCTCGATTCCCTGAAGTTCGCCCTGAAGAGAGCCTAAGACAGATCCATGGACATTCGCGCCTCAGAAATTTCCGACATCCTCAAGGGCCAGATCGCCAACTTCGGCGTCGAGGCCGATGTCTCCGACGTCGGCCAGGTCCTGTCCGTCGGTGACGGCATTGCCCGCGTCTTCGGCCTCGATCAGGTCCAGGCCGGCGAAATGGTCGAGTTCCCCTCCGCCGGCGTCAAGGGCATGGCCCTGAACCTCGAGCGTGACAACGTCGGCATCGTCATCTTCGGCTCCGACAGCCAGATCTCCGAAGGCGACGAAGTCCGCCGCCTTGGCGAAATCGTCGACGTGCCGGTGGGCCGCGGCCTTCTCGGCCGCGTCGTCAATCCGCTCGGCGAGCCGATCGACGGCAAGGGGCCTCTGACCAACGTCTCCGAGCGCCGCCGCGTCGACGTCAAGGCCCCCGGCATCATCCCGCGCAAGTCGGTGCATGAGCCCGTTCAGACCGGCCTGAAGATCATCGACTCCCTGGTGCCGATCGGCCGGGGCCAGCGCGAACTGATCATCGGCGACCGCCAGACCGGCAAGACCGCCGTGGCCATCGACGCCATCCTCAACCAGAAGCAGATCAACGCCGGGACCGACGAGAGCGCCAAGCTCTATTGCGTCTACGTCGCCATCGGTCAGAAGCGTTCCACCGTCGCCCAGATCGTCAAGACCCTCGAAGAGCGCGGCGCCCTCGACTACACCATCGTCGTCTCCGCCACCGCCTCCGAGCCGGCCCCCCTGCAGTTCCTGGCCCCGTTCTCCGGCTGCGCCATGGGCGAATGGTTCCGCGACAACGGCATGCACGCCCTGATCATCTATGACGACCTTTCCAAGCAGGCCGTCGCCTATCGTCAGATGTCGCTGCTGCTGCGCCGCCCGCCGGGCCGCGAAGCCTATCCGGGCGACGTGTTCTATCTCCACTCCCGCCTTCTGGAACGCGCCGCCAAGCTCAATGAGACCTTCGGCTCCGGCTCGCTCACCGCCCTGCCGATCATCGAGACCCAGGCCAACGACGTGTCGGCCTACATCCCCACCAACGTCATCTCCATCACCGATGGCCAGATCTTCCTGGAAACCGACCTGTTCTACCAGGGCATCCGCCCGGCGATGAACGTCGGCGTGTCGGTGTCGCGGGTGGGCTCCTCGGCCCAGATCAAGGCGATGAAGACCGCCGTCGGCCCGCTGAAGGGCGAACTGGCCCAGTACCGGGAAATGGCCGCCTTCGCCAAGTTCGGCTCCGACCTCGACGTCTCGACTCAGCGTCTTCTCGCGCGTGGCGAGCGTCTCACCGAGCTGCTGAAGCAGCCGCAATACGCGCCGCTTCAGGCCGAGGAACAGGTCTGCGTGCTCTACGCCGGCACCCGCGGCTATCTCGACAAGATCGCCGTCAGCCAGGTGCTGACCTTCCAGGCCGAACTGCTCAACCGCCTGCGCGGCCAGACCGGCGGCATCCTCGAAGGCATCCGCACCAGCAAGGCCCTGTCCAGCGAGCTGGAAGCCGAGCTGAAGACGGTTCTCGAGTCCGTCGCCGCGACCTTCGCGTAAGCGGGCGGTAGGAGAGCCGCCGCATGGCCAGCGTCAAGGACCTCAAGACCCGGATCACCAGCGTCAGCTCGACGCAGAAGATCACCAAGGCGATGCAGATGGTCGCGGCGGCGAAGCTGCGCCGCGCCCGTGACGCCGCCGAAAGCGCCAGGCCCTATGCCACGCGCATGGCGGCGGTGATCGCCAATCTCGCCGCCGGCGTATCCGGCGACGGGGCGCCCAGAATGCTGGTCGGCACCGGCTCCCAGCAGCGGGAGCTGATCGTCGTGGCCACCGCTGACAAGGGCCTGGCCGGCGGGTTCAACGGCTCGATCGTCCGCGCCGCGCGGGACTATATCGGCGCGCAGATCGCCGCCGGCCGCGACGTCTCGGTGCTGCCCGTCGGCCGCAAGGCCCGCGATCAGCTCAAGCGTCTGTTCGGCGACCGCTACATCGCCACCCCGGAAGCGGGTGTTCCCTCTCTCGCCCGCGCCCAGGAGGTTTCCGACCTGATCACCGCGCGGTTCGAAGCCGGCGAGACAGACGTCGTCACCCTGTTCTACAATCGCTTCGCTTCGGTAGTCAGCCAGGTCCCCACCCGTCAGCAGCTGATCCCGGCCCAGGTGGCCGGCTCGGCTCCGACGATCGACCTGAAGGGCGCCGGCTATGAATACGAGCCCGACGAGACGACTATTCTCGCCGCCCTGCTGCCGCGCAATCTGACCACCCAGATTCTCGCGGCCATGCTGGAAAATCAGGCCGGCTTCTTCGCGGCCCAGATGGCCGCCATGGACAACGCCACCCGCAATGCCGGCGAAATGATCGCCAGCCTGAAGCTCATCATGAACCGTACCCGCCAGGCGCAGATCACCAAGGAGCTGATCGAGATCATCTCCGGCGCCGAGGCCCTTTAGAGAGAAACAGATTCCGCCATGACCATTGCCGAAACCACCCTTCCCGCCGGCGTCGCCACCGGCCGCGTCGTCCAGATCATCGGCGCCGTCGTCGACGTCGAGTTCGACGGCCACCTGCCGGCGATCCTCAGCGCCCTGGAGACCACCAACACCGATCAGAAGACCGGCGCCCCGTTCCGCCTGGTCCTCGAGGTCGCCCAGCACCTCGGTGAGAACACCGTGCGCACCATCGCCATGGACACCACCGAAGGCCTCACCCGCGGCCACCCGGTGGTCGACACCGGCGGCCCGATCACCGTCCCCGTCGGCCCCGGCTGCCTCGGCCGCATCATGAACGTCATCGGCGAGCCGGTGGATGAAGCCGGCCCGATCCCGCACACCCGCCGCGCCTCGATCCACCGCGAAGCCCCGTCTTTCGCCGACCAGACCACCTCCGCCGAAATCCTTGTTACCGGCATCAAGGTCATCGACCTGCTGTGCCCCTACACCAAGGGCGGCAAGATCGGCCTGTTCGGCGGCGCCGGCGTGGGCAAGACCGTGACCATGCAGGAGCTGATCAACAACATCGCCAAGGCCTACGGCGGCTATTCGGTGTTGGCCGGCGTCGGCGAGCGCACCCGCGAAGGCAACGACCTCTACTACGAAATGATCGACTCCAAGGTGAACGTCGATCCGAAGGAACACGGCGGCTCCACCGAAGGCTCGCGCTGCGCCTTGGTCTATGGCCAGATGAACGAACCCCCCGGCGCCCGCGCTCGGGTGGCCCTGTCCGGCCTCGCCCAGGCGGAATATTTCCGCGATGAAGAGGGCAAGGACGTGCTGCTGTTCATCGACAACATCTTCCGATTCACCCAGGCCGGTTCGGAAATGTCCGCCCTTCTGGGCCGCATCCCCTCGGCCGTGGGCTATCAGCCCACCCTGGCCACCGAGATGGGCAATCTGCAGGAGCGCATCACCTCCACCAACAAGGGGTCGATCACCTCGGTCCAGGCCATCTTCGTGCCCGCCGATGACTTGACCGACCCGGCGCCGGCCGCGTCCTTCGCCCACCTCGACGCCACCACGGTTCTCAGCCGCGACATCGCCGCCCTCGGCATCTTCCCGGCCGTTGACCCGCTGGACTCCACCTCGCGCATCCTCGACCCGCTGGTGATCAGCGAAGAGCACTACGCCGTGGCGCGGCGCGTCCAGGAAATCCTTCAACAATACAAGGCCCTGAAGGACATCATCGCCATCCTCGGGATGGATGAGCTGTCGGAAGAGGACAAGCTGACCGTCTCCCGCGCGCGGAAGATCCAGCAGTTCCTGTCGCAGCCGCTGCACGTGGCCGAAGCCTTCACCAACCAGCCCGGCGTGTTCGTCTCCCTCGAAGAGACCATCCGCTCGTTCAAGGCGGTCTGCGAAGGCGACTACGACCACCTGCCCGAAACCGCCTTCCGCATGGTCGGCGGCATCGAGGAAGCGGTCGCCAAGGCCGAAAAGATGGCGCTGGAAGCTTAAGTATGGCCGACACCCTGCATTTCTCCCTGGTGTCGCCAGAACGCGAACTGTTCAGCGGCGATGTGGACCAGGTTGACGCGCCGGGCTCTGAAGGCGACTTCGGGGTCCTGCCTGGTCATGCCCCGTTCATGACGACTCTGAAAGAAGGTCGCGTGCACGTCCACATCGGCGGGACGCAAAAGGTCTATGAGGTCCGCGGCGGTTTCGCCGACGTGACGCCTCAGGGCTTGACCATTCTTGCCGAAAAAGCGGACGAAGTCGTACTTTAGGGCTTCCGCCGCGTCCGGACTATCGAATCGGTCGCGGTGTTTGGTTAGGAAAGAAAACGGTCGACGGACCGGGTCCGTCAGACTGTCGGTAGAGGAAACAGGGAAGTCATGCGTTTAGCTATCGTCAGCCTGATCGCGGTCACGGCCATCGCGCCGTTCGCGCAGGCCCAGACCGCCGCCCCCGCGGCGCCGCCCGCCGACTCTGCTCCCGCCGCCGCCGCGGCGCCCGCCAGCGCGGCCCCCGCTCCAGAAGCGCCGCCCGCCCCACCG